>NZ_JAWPOH010000025.1:0-52228 GCF_037671525.1 Methylobacter svalbardensis | reverse complement strand
AAGGTCGCAAGATCGCATCTAAAGCAGCTGGGCGTGAATTTGACCGTCTTAACCGACGAGCAAGCCCGATATATTAATGTTCCGGTTGAAGGACCGTTTAAAGCCGATCATTACCGTTATTGATTAATCATCTCTCTCACGGTTCCCGTGGGAATGCAGCCCGTGTCGCTACGACACGGGCTCAATGAGTCTACACCGGTGCCGACAGAATCAGTGGGAATGCACATCCCAACAAATATCTGCCCATACAGTCGTTAGATTCCCGTCAGTGAGACCCAAAAAATGCAATCACAAAAAACACATCCCCAATTATTCAGTTTTGAATTTTACCCGCCAAAAACCGAAGAAGGCGCGGCAAACTTGCAGCTTGTCCATAGCAAACTGGCTAAACTCAATCCCGATTTTTTTTCCGTTACCTTCGGCGCCGGGGGCTCGACCCGCGATAAAACCTTCACTACGGTCATCGATATTCAAGCCAAAGGTATCGCCGCCGCGCCGCATTTATCCTGTGTTGCCTCAACCAAAGCCAATATTCGCGCGATACTGAAAGACTATCAGGATCATGGTATTAGTAAAATTGTCGCGTTAAGAGGCGATTTGCCTTCCGGCATGATGTCAGCCGGAGAATTTCGCTATGCCAATGAACTGGTCGAGTTTATTCGCCAGGAAACCGGCGATCATTTCCAGATTCATGTTGCCGCCTATCCAGAAATACATCCGCAAGCCGCCAGCGGCGCGGAAGATTTTAAAAACTTCAAGCGTAAAGTAGCTGCGGGTGCCGATGCGGTCATCACTCAATATTTTTACAATGCCGAAGCGTATTTTTATTTTGTCGATGCCTGTGAGAAAAGCGGCATAACGATTCCTATCGTGCCAGGCATTATGCCGATTACCCAATATACGCAATTGTTCCGCTTTTCAGAAATGTGCGGCGCGGACATTCCTCGCTGGCTGCGCAAACGCCTGGAAAGCTTTGGTGATGATAGGGAATCTGTACAAGCATTCGGTCTGGACGTGGTCAGCGAACTTTGCCAACGTTTGTTGGATGGCGGCGCGCCGGGCTTGCATTTTTATACGATGAATCAGGCCGCGCCTACCTTGGCGATTTTGGAGAATTTAAAGCGCTGATTGAAGGTATTTGCTATGCTTATGCGCGTGACTTGCTTTCAATCTATTTGGACGCCGCACAAATCCGGCAAATATTCATTGAGGTAAAAATCATGGCGTTGAAATTAAAACAAGCAGCCGAGTGGATTAGCGAAGAAGCCTATTTACAAGGCGAACTACTTAGCGACATCAAGCATGAGTATATTGATGGCGCTGTTTATGCGATGACAGGCGCGAGTAAAAATCACCAGCGGATTACAGCGAATGTTTCTGGCGAACTGTGGACGCAGTTAAAAAACACACCCTGCGAAGCCTTTGCATCGGATATTAAAGTTAAAGTCGGCAGCCAGTTTTTCTATCCCGATGTCATGGTGGTGTGTAACGATAAAACCGATGACGCCTATTACACCGAGAGTCCGGTTATTATTGTCGAGGTCTTGTCAAAATCGACCCGCAGAATGGATGAAACCGCCAAAAAAATCGCTTATCAAACCCTGACATCGCTAAAAGAATATGTGCTTATTGAGCAGGATTTTGTCGATGTTGAAGTCTGCCGCAAGAGTGAAGGTTGGGTATCACGGCATTATTTTATGGGCGACAACGTGGCTTTTGAATCTGTAGGTTTAAGCTTATCGGTAGCGGATATTTACGCGCGCGTCGATAATGAAGACGTAAACGCTTTTATTGACTCACTTAATCTGCCATAGTGACGGCGACCGGCCGGTCGCCCCTACGACGATTCTATCCTTCCGCCTTTCGCCTGTTATTACCTGTGTCTAATAAATCCCTTTCCGATCGAGACTTTTCCGTTTTGTGGCATCCGTGCACACAAATGAAAGATCACGAAACTTTCCCGATTATTCCGATCAAAAAAGGCCAGGGTATTTGGCTGGAAGACTTTGACGGCAATCGCTATCTTGATGCGATCAGTTCGTGGTGGGTGAATCTATTCGGACACGCTAATCCCATCATCAATGCGGCATTAAAAGACCAGCTCGATACCCTGGAGCATGTGATTTTTGCCGGATTCACCCATGAGTCGGCCGTCAAGCTGGCAGAAAAACTGGTCGAAATAACGCCGGAAGGGCTGAACCGTTGTTTTTATGCCGATAATGGCTCTTCTGCGGTAGAAGTCGCACTCAAGATGAGTTTTCATTATTGGCGCAACCTTGGACAAATTCAAAAAACCAGATTCATCACGCTGGAAAACAGTTATCACGGCGAAACCTTGGGTGCGCTGGCCGTCGGCAATGTGCCGCTGTATAAAGAAACCTACGCGCCGTTATTAATGGACGTGATCACCGTGCCCGGTCCGGACTGTTATCAGCGTGAACCCGGCGAATCCTGGGCGGATTATTCCACCCGCCGTTTTGCCTTGATGGAGCAGACACTGCAACAACACAGCGATACGGTTTGCGCGGTCATCATCGAGCCATTGGTGCAATGCGCCGGCAATATGCGCATGTATGATCCGGTCTATTTAACCTTGCTCCGAGCAGCCTGTGATAAATACCATGTACACTTAATCGCCGATGAAATTGCGGTTGGTTTCGGACGCACCGGAACTTTATTTGCCTGTGAACAGGCGGCAATCAGCCCCGATTTTATATGTTTGTCCAAAGGCTTGACGGGCGGCTATTTACCGTTGTCGGCGGTATTGACCACCGATCAGGTGTATCAGGCTTTTTATGCTGATTATCAGAACATGAGTGCTTTTTTGCACTCCCATAGTTATACCGGAAACGCGCTGGCTTGCCGGGCAGGGTTAGCGACGCTAGAGATTTTTCAACACCATAACATCATCGAAAAAAACAAATTCTTGGCTGATAGCATGGCGAAAGTAGCGGCACGTTTTCATGACCATCCGCATGTCTCCGAAGTCCGGCAAACCGGCATGATCCTGGCGATTGAAATGGTCAAGAATAAACACACCCGCGAACCTTATCCCTGGCAGGAACGTCGCGGGCTTAGAGTCTATCAATACGCGCTGTCCAAAGGTGTCTTATTGCGCCCCTTGGGCAACGTTATTTATTTCATGCCGCCCTATATTGTGACCGAGGATCAGCTTTTGTTAATCGCCGAGGTCGCCTGGCAAGGCATACAACAGGCGGTTAAGGACTGATTATGCGAGTCTCCCGATTATATACACCCGCGCCGCTGGTTACAGGCCAACTGATCGAACTGGATGATGACAACGGCCATTATGTCAGAACCGTGTTGCGACTGAAAAAAGACGCCGAAGTCATTTTATTTAACGGTCAGGGCGGCGAATATTTGTGTGCGGTTAGCGAGGTCAGCCGGAAAGCCGTACTGGTTGCCGTTGAACAATGGATTGACCGTAGCGTGGAATCGCCGTTGCAGGTCATCCTGGGGCTGGGTATCTCACGGGGTGACCGAATGGATTTGACCGTACAAAAAGCCGTGGAATTAGGCGTCAATCAGATCACGCCGTTATTGACCGAGCGTTGCGTGGTGCAATTCAAAGGCGAAAAAAAGCCGCAACGCTTGTTGCATTGGCAAAAAATCGTTCAACATGCGGCCGAACAAAGCGGCAGAACCACCTTGCCTGCATTGCCGGAAGTTGAGCTGCTGCAAAACTGGGTAGGCAAGCAACAGGGGCTAAAAGTGTTTCTCGATCCTTATGCCGAAACCACATTAACCGAGTTAAAACCCGAAACGACGAAAGCCTGTCCTGAGCGCAGTCGAAGGGTGACCTTGCTTACCGGCCCCGAAGGCGGTTTTTCCAATCAGGAACGGGAACTGGCGAAAGCTTCCGGCTTTATCCCGGTCCGTTTAGGCGCTCGCATATTAAGGACCGAAACCGCATCGATTGCCGCCTTAGCCGCCGTGCAGCTGTTATGGGGCGATTTTGGCCGGGTGCCTAATCCGGAAATGGGAAGTTAATGATGAAAAAATACCTTATTTGTTCAATAGTGCCCTTGCTGGTGTTGCTGACAGCCAGCTCAATGGCCTGTTTGTTAGGCTATTTGATCGCGTTGGGACTGGACGATCAGTCCATGTTACGAAAACTGATCATCCGCTTGACGCAGATATTCCTGCTGCTGAGCATTTTCCCGGCAATGGCCTATCTGAACTTTAAAAAAGAGGACTTAGGATATACCGCAAGGTCGAAGTTTTTAAAACAGTTACCGCAAGGATTCGGGCTGGGATTGCTGACCTTGCTGCCGGTATTCATTATTCTGTATGCTCTGGGAGTCAATGTTATTGATCAGCCGCAGCAATGGACAATCGGTTTCCTGGCTAAAAAAACAGGGCTTTCATTGTTGCTGGCGCTGTTAATTGCAGTGGTCGAAGAATCCGTTTTTAGGGGAATGCTGTTGGCCGGTTTAAAAAACAAGCTGCCGACCATTGCCGCCATTGTAATCAGCTCAACTTATTTTGCAGCGCTGCATTTTCTGGATAGCAAAACCGAAATACCCGCGGAGGAATTTAATGTATTCAGCGGCTTTATCTTATTGGGTAACGCATTTGTCAATGTGCTGAATCCGCAAAATCTATCGGCATTTCTTTCCTTGCTGGTGGTCGGTATTTTTCTTGCGGTGCTGAGGACGCAGGTAAAGGAAAGTCTGGGCTTATGTATCGGCTGCCATGCCGGTTGGGTGTGGCAAATAAAAATGAACGGCAGCCTGTTCAATACCGATTTTAGCTCGGAATATCTTTATCTGGTCAGCAGTTATAATCATGTTGTCGGGCCTTTAGTCACCGGATGGCTCGGTCTCGCCATCGTCGGCTATTTTGTTTACAAAAAGGCCAGGAAAGCTGCCTAATCCCTGAAATTCTCAAACTGCAACGGCATATCCAGCTTTTCCTCTCTGAGCATCTTAATCACTTCCTGCAGATCATCCCGGTTTTTGCCGGTCACCCTGACCTGATCGCCCTGAATAGCCGCCTGGACTTTCAGTTTTTTGTCCTTGATCAATTTGACGATTTTCTTGGCTAGCGCCGAATCCAGACCCTGCTTCATGATGATTTCCTGGCGTACCGATTTGCCGCCGGGCTTGGGATCGCCAACTTCCATGCAGGCAATATCGACGCCGCGTCGACTGAGTTTTGAGCAGACCACACTGAACATTTGCTGTAACTGAAACGTCGATTCAGAGGTCATAATCAGTTTATCGTCGGTCAATTCAAAGCTGGAGTCCGTGCCTTTAAAATCAAAGCGAGTGGTCACTTCTTTATTGGCTTGGTCGACGGCGTTTTTAATCTCGTGCTTGTCGAATTCGGAAATTATGTCGAAAGTAGGCATGGTTATCATTAAGAAATAAGGTAAAAAGAAATGTAGCTACTCAGCCATCAATATAATAATAGAACGCAGGTAACTCGAAAAAATCTTATTTGATCTTAATGATCAGCGTCATCTGCGTTCCATTTTTCTAACTACTGAGTCGTTACAAAGAAATTTTAATATAAGGGTATTTAAAACAATATTCAACTTTCAGCCGGCGCTGATTCGGCTTTAATAAACTCGGCGACGGCCTTAATGCGCAAGCGGCGTATCGCCTCGCCGATATGCGAACCTTTAAATTCGCCATTCAGGATAGACGACGTGTCAACCGAAGCCGCCGCCTTGGCGGCGCCGCTCAGCAGTACGGCCTGAGGGTAGGGCGTGTTTTCAAATCCGGTTCTGCCTTTGGCATCCGCCTCGCAAGCTTGCAAAAATTCAGACAATTTATGCCTAGGCTTATAGGCTCCCAGAGCGGCCAGCATATCGGTTATTGTTGAGGCGCGTAGTTCAAAAGCCCGGTGACAATGCGAATGGTATTGCATCACCTGCACAGCCAAGGTTTTAAACGAATTCGGCACACGCAAACGCATACATAGCTGTTCCAGAATCCGCAGCCCCTGGGTTTCATGCCCGTAATGATGAGGCCAATTAGCCCGGGGCGTCACGCCCTTGCCCAGATCGTGGACCAGGGCCGCAAACCGGACTTCGGGGCTAGCCGACAACAGCGCCGCCTGCTCCAAACAGAGCATCACATGAATGCCGGTATCGATTTCCGGATGATAGTGTTCCGGCTGCGGCACACCAAATAAGCACTGTATTTCCGGGAAGATTTTATCCAGTGCCGCGCAAGCTTTTAAGGTATAGAAAAAAGCGCTGGGCGATTTCTCATTCAGCGCCTTGAACAGTTCCGCCCAGACCCGTTCGGGAACCAGGTGATCCACTTCCCCTGCAGTCACCATGGATTGCATCAAACTTCGGGTTTCTTCGGCCAGCGTAAAACCCAGATGCCCGTAGCGGGCGGCAAAACGGGCGATACGCAGAATCCGCACCGGATCTTCGGCAAATGCCGGTGAAATATGCCGGAAAATGCGTTTTTCAAGATCGATCTGACCGCCGTAAGGGTCGATAAGCCGGCCTTCCGGTGTCATTGCCATTGCATTGATGGTCAGGTCGCGGCGAATCAAATCCTGTTCCAGACTGACATCGGGGGCAGCGTGTATGGTGAAACCTTTATAGCCGGGTGCGGTTTTTCGTTCGGTTCTGGCCAGTGCATATTCTTCATGCGTTTTCGGGTGTAAAAACACCGGAAAATCTTTGCCTACCGGCCTGTAGCCATGCTTCACCATGGATTCCGGGGTTTCGCCCAGCACCACCCAGTCCCGCTCCTTGACCGGAAGCCCCAGTAATTTATCGCGCACCGCACCGCCAACAAGGTATATTTCCACAGGGTCACTCAGTCGTTTAAAAATGCGCCTAGAATAGCACAGCCGTATTCAAAAAAAGGCATAATGCCGGCACAGGCAATCAGCACATTATCAGGAGAATCAAGTGATCGTCATTTTTTTAGCCAGTATTTTATTGGGCGCGGTCGGGGGATCAATGGCCGGACTTTTCGGGATAGGCGGCGGCCTGATTATTGTGCCGGTATTGGCCCTATTATTTGCGGCGCAAGGATTCCCCTCGGAACTGATCATGATCATGTCGGTGGCAACCTCACTGGCGACCATTATTTTTACCTCTATCTCTTCGGTGCTGGCGCACCATCGCTTGAATTCCGTATTATGGGATAAAGTACTGGCCCTGGGGCCTGGGATTATGGTCGGTGCGGCAATCGGTGCCGTGGTTGCGGATCATCTGTCCGGCGGCGTATTACGGGTTATATTTATCATCTACCTGCTAGGCGTGGGCATACAAATGGCCTTGCAGATAAAGCCGAAACCCGGACAGCAGCAACCTTCCAAAACCTTGGATTTGGGTGCGGCAGGCCTTATCGGACTGCTGTCGTCGCTGCTGGGAATAGGCGGAGGCACGCTTACAGTGCCTTTTTTAGTGCATTTTCAGATGCCGATGCGCAATGCCGTCGCCGTGGCCAGCGCCTGCGGTTTGCCGATAGCCGTAGTCGGAACGATAGGCTATGCGATATTGGGCAAGGATGCCTTGCAGCTGCCGGACTGGAGTTTGGGTTATATTTATATGCCCTCCTTTTTGGGCATAGTGCTGACCAGCATGTACACCGCACCGATAGGCGCAAAGCTGGCTCACAAACTGCCGGCGGAAAAATTAAAACGCTATTTCTCGCTGCTGCTGTTTGTGATGGCGGCCAAGCTGATCTGGTTTTGAACGGGGGCTGATGCGTAACAATGTCTCATTGATCCCTTATCCAGCTTATAGCTTGTGTTTATTACCATGAAGGACATGAAGATAATGAAGGAAAGAGCATTTGTCGAATAAGGATTGCTAATTCACTTGAATTCATCTAATGCAGAAAGTCAATACAGTAACTTCTTCAAGCCTTTCATGCACTTCATGGTAAAAATAAATGACATTCCTTGAAAGCAACACCCTTTTGAACAGCGCTTGTCATAAAATTTACTTTATTTTTATGCCGTCAAATTTGCGATAATACACACTCATTTTACTGACAAGGGTTCCGTTGCACATGTGGTTTAAAAATCTAAGTATTTTTCGTCTTACTGAAGAATTCACTTTGGCTCCAGAAGACCTGGAGCTCAAACTTGAACAAATGGCTTTTCGTCCCTGCGGCAGTCATGAAGAATTTACTTTCGGTTGGACTTCACCGCTGGGCAAATCATCGTCGCAGCTGGTGCATAGCGCGAACGGCTTTTTAATGCTGTGCGGAAAAAAAGAAGAAAGAGTCCTGCCTGCGTCTGTCGTCAATGAAATGATGCAGGAAAAAATTTTTGAAACCGAAGAGCAACAAGGGCGTAAATTAGCCAAAAAAGAACGCGACGCTATCAAGGATGAGCTTATCTTTGAGTTATTGCCCAGAGCGTTCACTTTCTCGAACAAGACTTACGCTTATATCGATCCTAAAGGCGGCTGGCTGATAGTCGATGCGGCTTCTGCCAAAAAAGCCGAAGATTTGCTGAGTAATTTGCGCAAATCCTTAGGTTCGCTGCCGGCTGTTCCACTCAATACCATCGAAAAGCCGGTCAAAGTCATGACCGAGTGGCTGATCAACCATCAGGCGCCGGACGACATCACTATTGAAGACGAGTGTGAATTGCGTTCACCGGAAGAGGAAGGCGGTATTATCCGTTGTAAACGCCATGACCTGAGCCTGCCCGAAATTAAAAATCATCTGGATACCGGCAAAGAAGTGATCAAACTGGCGCTGAATTGGTCAGACCGTCTTTCTTTCATTCTCGATGAGAATCTGGCCGTTAAGCGCCTGAAGTTTCTTGATCTGATTCAGGATCAGGTATCCGATATGAATACCGACTCCGAAGCCGAGCAATTCGATGTCGATTTTTCGATTATGTCGTTGGAACTGGCAAACTTCCTGCCGCGTTTGCTGGAGTTATTCGGCGGCGAGCATAAAGCGTAGACTGTTTTCGATAAACTTGCCATCGTCGCTACTCAAAAAGACAAGCGCGATGGTGGCTTGCAGTGGAGCTTTGATGCGCTTACACTGCAAGGTCATGTTTTAACTGTTCGTGAGGAACTTTCCATGTTAGAAAAACACCAACAAGCCCCCCAATTCAGCTCAAAAAATCAATTTAATGAACCGGTTAATTTGTCTGATTATGCCGGGAAAAAGAACGTGGTCTTGTATTTTTATCCTAAAGACGACACGCCGGGCTGCACCATAGAAGCCAATCAATTTACCCAGCTAGCCGAAGAATTTGCCAAAGCGGATACGGTGGTTATCGGTGTGAGCAAGGACTCCTGCGCCAGCCATACGGATTTCATTAAAAAATTCGATTTGAAACTGGATCTACTGGCTGACGTCAACGGCGAACTCTGCGAGAGCTACGGCGTATGGCAGGAACGGGAAAAAAATGGCGTAAAAAGCATGGCTATGCTTCGCTCCACGTTCATTATCGACAAGCAAGGCGTATTGGTTGAAGCAGCCTATGGCGTCACGCCAGAGGGTCATGCTCAAGAGATATTGGAAAAAGTAAAAACCTTGTAAGCAATGACAAACTTCAATTTTACTATCCATCACGCCAGCCTCGTTGTTGCCGATATCGCCGTATCACTGAAATTTTACTGCGATATTTTCGGCATGCAACAGGTTGACAGGCCTGATCTGGGCTTTCCAGGTGCTTGGTTGCAGTTGGGTGCTCAGCAGATACATTTACTGGAACTGAAAAATTCCGACCCGACAACCGGTCGCCCTGAACATGGCGGCCGTGACCGGCATATCGCCTTAAGTGTCAATGAACTGGCACCGGTTAAGGCTGTGTTGGATAAAAACGGTATCGCCTATACCTTGAGCAAATCAGGACGAAAAGCACTGTTTTGTCGCGACCCGGACGGTAATGCGCTGGAGATTCTTCAGCAAACATAAGCACTCTGATGATGTTTTTTTCGATTAGCTAGCATGGAAGCCGGGATCCGGTGCCATAGAAAAAAGGAGCGGAATTTATAAAGGGCTTTGAGCCTGCGGTATTCCCATGAATTATCCTTGCTCCAGTTTTTCAAAAAAACCGATTAATGGCGCCTGAGTCAGATCTATGATCAACATACGAACCGCAAAACCAGACGATATCCCTCAATTGATAGCGCTTTTAAAAGCCTTGTTTGCTATTGAAGCCGATTTTGATTTTGATCAGGACAAACAGACGCTGGGATTGCAGTTGCTGTTAAAAAACGGCCAGGCTTGTATTCTGGTGGCCGAAGCGAGTGACGATAAAAAACTCCGGGGCATGTGCAGCATACAAATCCTGATTTCCACAGCGGAAGGCGGCGAGGTAGGCTTGCTTGAAGATCTGGTTGTGGCTGCCGATTTTCGCAATCAGGGCATTGGTGAAAAACTGCTTGCCGAGGCTGTTTATTGGTCTGAACGGCAGGGCCTTAAACGCTTGCAGTTACTGGCGGATAAAAATAATTTACTTGCCTTGGCATTTTATGAGAAACAGGACTGGCAATCGACGCAGCTGGTTTGTTTAAAGCGGCCATTAAAAAAGTAGATTCAATTTGTTACAAGCCTTATTCCTCAGAGTCATAACATTTGGGGTAGTCGATACACACCTCACAAGAGGGTACGCGGCACAGATACAAGCCTTCCGCTTCGCAAAGCTGTTTGTACAAGAATTTTTTCCATTTCATGTCCTTGTCGTTTTTTTCGGCCAGTTCGGGGAAGTTGTATTGCAGCATGGCGCTCAATTGCGAGCGCGACCAGAGACCTAAATCCTGCCATAAGTGATCGCTACCCAGACTGCCGGCTACGATAACGCCTATGATCCAGTCCATTTCGATAATATCTGGCTTGCTGAAATGCTTGAGCAGATTAACCAGATCATCTCTTTCCAGCATCCGGGCAAAGTCCAGCTTGCTACCCGATGACGCGTGATCAGGAATGCTGCTGCCGGGAAAAAGATGATTTGTTAGCGCATTAAACTGCTCGGACTCCAACCCCATCGTGTCAGGTAAAACGCCTTGCCCGGCACACCAGCTGGCCATCATACAGGCCAGCCATTCATGATTAGGCGATAGCCTATCAGGCATAGTTTGTTTCAGCCGGGAATAAATTTGTTCCCGGTCATCCTGGAGTTGGAGAACGGCCGACATGATTAATATTCGACCAGAATATCTTCATCCCTGACTATCATCTGGCAAGCCAAGCGCCAGGGTGACGGTATATCGTCGACAATCATCTGCTCCATTTCTTCTTTGCTGATTTTTCCGCTAACGCGCAGCACTTCTTTCTCTTTTTCGGTTAAAGGGCCGCCCATACGCTGATGCTTTTGATCGACACTGCTGACTTTTACCAGGCAGGTGCCGCATTCGCCATCCTCGCATTCATAATTGATCGGAATTTTGTTTTCCCGCGCCAATTTCAGCAGTGTTTCCGTATGACTGCCTGCTACGGCATAGACGGTTTTATCCCGGTATTCGGGATTTGAAAAAGTAACTAAAGCCATGATTTACTCCTTATGAGTGTGATGTGCTGTCGCATGCTTCCGCGTGGGAATTCATCGACGTTTATTTTTATCTGCATTTCCACGCAAAAGCGTCACCATCTACGTTAAGTTTTGTAGGAACGGGCCATGCCCGCGATCAACGCATGATCATCCAGCAGTTCGTTGCAGGAATGTCGCAGGCGCGGCCCGCTCCTACGTAATGGCATTACGCAAAAGCGTGGAAACGAGAAATACGTGTTATTAAACCGGCCTGACCTTAATCGTTCCGCCCAATACCTGCGCCTGACAAGCCAGCCGATTATGCTTACCGGCCATGTTTTCGCGCAGGACTTTATCTTCAAGTACAGACGGCTCGGCCAGATTGTTCCAGCCTTCGGTTACTTTCATAATACAGGTACCACAATCGCCTTCACGGCAGCCGTAAGTAATACCTGAGCCGACCTTTTCGGAAATCTCGATCACCCGGGTGCCCGCAGGCGCCGTAACTGTGATATTAATATCTTCAAAGGTAATTGACGCTTTCGCCATTGCTACTCTCCTGATGTGTTAAAAAAACATTAAGCAAGATCGGCCATATCGATCACTTTGGGCTGTCTTAAACCCATCAGATCCTGTGCCATTTCATGCCCGAATTCACGACAGAGTTCGATTTCTTCATCCGTCGGAATTAACTTGATGCGTATTCCCGGAATGGGCACACGCAATTTGAGACCGCGCAAGCGATCTTCAACCATTTTCACGCCTTCCCCGGTCCAGCCGTACGAGCCGAACACGCCGCCCAGCTTTGACTTGAGATTGATGACAGCCAGCGAGGATAATAAATCCCACACCGGTTTAACCGCATCGCCGTTGATCGTCGGCGTACCGAACAGGATGCCGTCCGCACTCTCTATTAAATCGACAAACGGCGCTATTTCGCTGCCTTCCAGGTCGTATAAAGAGACGCGCACATGCTCCACAGCCATGGCGCCTTCATAAATGGCTTCGGCCATGCGCCGCGTGTTGCCGTAGGAACTGATATAAAAGATCAACAGGGTTTTTTCGCCCGCGCTGATTTCGCTTTGCAATGCCGCTGTTGATAATTCACGATAGCGCTGCACGTAACGTTGCGGTTGATCGCGTAACAGCGGACCATGCGCAGGCAGAATTTTATTCAGCGGCAGCAAAGGTTCAATCAGGACCAGCGCCCGATTTACATATTCTTTAAACGGCCGCATGATGTGGGCATAGTAATATTCAAACGAAAAGCGGAAATCGCCGACTTCATCGTTAAACAGCCGCGTATCGCAAAAATGGCAGCCGAATACATCGCCTGAAAACAGGGTTTTTTCTTCAACCAAATAAGTGCATTGCGTATCCGGCCAATGCAAATAAGGGGTGTGAAAAAACGTTAAGGTGCGATCGCCCAGCGATACGGCGTCACCGGACATTACCGGCGTAAAATCGAACGCATCCTGTTTTAGCAAGGCTTTGAGCATGGATTGCGCTTTCTGGGAAATGTAAAGTTGAGCTTGAGGCGCGCGGCGCATCAGTTCGGGCAATGCGCCGGTATGGTCGGGCTCCAGATGATTCAGGACGATGACTTTGATTTCGTCATAACGGGCTACCGACTCTAAACGGGCAAAAAAATCATCGGCAAAATTCTCTTTGACGGTATCGATAATGGCAACGCCCTCACTGCCCCTGACGACATAAGCGTTGTAGCTGGTGCCGTTGGCGGTTTTTAAAATAATGTCGAAGGTGCGCAGCGAGGGATCGAGCGCACCTATCCAGTGAATGCGTTCGGAGAGCGTGACTGCCTGCGGTACGCCATCAAGGGTTAAGACCGGCGGCTTACTCATGACCGCAGCTTGCTTGTGCAAGCGGGCGAGGGCAGCTTTCCATATCCTGATAGCTCTTGGTTTCTTTTAAGCCGATCCAGTTATCGACCGCGTACTGATCGAATCCCGCCATTGATCTATCGCCGACTTGCATCAAGGGTCGACGAATTAACAACGGATTTTTCACCATCAGCGCTAACGCTTCTTGCTCTGTCAGGTTCTCAGGTTCAATTTTGCCCTGTTTGATTGCCGGGGCGCTGTAATTGAACCAATTCCGTACCGACAATTTACCGAAGAACGGGCGTAAGCGGTCAGGCTGCCAGGCTTCAGTCAATAAATTCAACGCCACAACCTGATGACCTGCTGCGACTAACAGTTTCTTTTGCCGGGTATTGTTAATACAACCGGGTTTTTCGTAGAAAGTGACAGTAGCCATCAGGAGATCCTCAATCAGTGGCCTTGCATTTCGGCCATTGCTTCAGCCATTCTTTCCGGCGGAATACCCGTTAAAGAGCCTGGTAAGTTAATTGGCTCGCCCAATGAATTCAATATCGCACCTTCAATAGGGCAAATACTGGCGCATTGATAAACAGGGAAGTCGCCCTCGCATTCGGTACATTTTTTACTGTTAACCAAAAAATGCGGTTTAGCCTCGTAAATGGCTTTACTTGGACAGACCGGTTCGCAAGCGTAGCAATTTACGCAGGATTCAATAATTTTTACTGCCATGACAGGCTCCTGAAAATAGTGGGGCATTTTCTGGTTCCCAAGCTCCAGCTTGGGAACTTCAGTTTCGAAAGCGCCCAGGGCGGGACGGGGTTTGCAACCCCGTCCCTCATGTTTCTGCGATGTCTGGGCTATTTAACCAATCTCAAACGTTTCGGCCAGCTTTGTGACGTTAACTTACGCACTGGCCCTGACCGAGTCTTTGGCATCATCCAGCTTACCCGCTGCCGCCATCTCCTTGTAAACAGCCAGCACCGCTTCTTCGATGGGTTCCATTGCATGTTCGCCGTTCGGCGCGATTCCGGCCGCTTCCAGCTGCTCCCAGGGTTCATAGCCGACTTTCGAACACAGCACCGCTTCGCATCCTGCCAAAGCGCGGATGGTCAGTTGCAGAGTGCTTTCGCCGTCGCCGCAAGTGCTGTCGCCGCCGCAATATTGATCGGCTTTGCGATGACTGATAAAGCGCACACCGTCCGGCGATGCTTCATAAATCAGGAATTCTTTGGCATGACCAAAATGCATGTTAATCACGCCTTGTCCACTGGTGGCTACGGCCATCAATACCGGGCGAAAGTTAAGCTTGGGTTCTTCTTTAAGTTGCTGTGCCTTTTGGGCTTTTTCCAAACGTTTACTGTCCATCTCAGCCTGTATGGCGACATGAATTACCTTGCGTTTTTCCATCGCCGCCTGATAGTCGATGTCCATCTCTTCAATCTTATCCAGCGTAAACTCGTCACCTCGATCTTCACCCAACAAACCCACCGCATCGGCGCGGCATTGGCGACAATGCCGCATCATGTTCATATCGCCGGAACAGCTGTCTTGCAGGTCTTGTAATTCATCGGCAGTCGGACCGCGTTGCCCCATCACCCCATAGAAAGTGCCGTGCTCAGGTTCAGAAATTAGCGGCATTACGTTGTGCAGGAACGCGCCTTTGGATTTTACAACTCGACTGACTTCCGCCAAATGCTGATCGTTTACACCGGGAATCATCACCGAGTTGACCTTCACCAGAATGCCTTTAGCAATCAGCGTTTCCAAGCCTTTTTGCTGTTGAGCAATCAGAATTTTCGCCCCCTTTACGCCGGTAATGCGTTTATTGTTCCAGAAAATCCACGGATAAATCTTCGCGCCGATTTCCGGGTCAACACAATTAATGGTGATAGTGACATGATCGATATTGTGCTTGGACAATTCCTCTACCGAATCGGGCAGCGCCAGACCATTCGTTGATACGCATAATTTGATGTCCGGCGCTTCTTCGCTTAAACGGCGGAAGGTTTCGAACGTACGCTCAGGATTGGCTAAGGGATCGCCGGGACCAGCGATCCCTAGAACGGTCATTTGCGGAATAGTAGCCGCCACCGCCATGGTTTTTTTAACCGCTTGATCCGGCGTAAGCACCTCAGAAACGACGCCGGGACGCGATTCATTACTGCAATCATATTTTCGATTACAGTAATGGCACTGGATATTGCAAGCCGGAGCAACAGCAACATGCATTCTGGCAAAATAATGATGGGCATCTTCCGAATAACACGGATGATTCTGTACCTTCTCCCGTATCGAATCAGGCAATGAATCCATTTGATTGTCGGTTGTACCGCATGAACTGGCTTCGCAGCCGCCTTTAGCCGCAGGGGCATCGTTTAAGACTGGTAATTCCATAGTATCTGACCTCGTAAGTTGCGTTTACTTGCTTACTAAAGCAAAAGCAAAAGCACAGGCCATGCCAACGGCAGTTTTTTATTTGATGATGCTGATTTATAGGGTTATTGTTTTGGTGAATGAGCGGGATTGTTGCAAACACAACAGTCATATTTTTAGGTTTTGTAATTAATGGGACAATGATTTTGGTGATGAAAAATACTTGTAATCTGATACTTTTGTGTTTATGACAAATAATGCGGTATGGTGTGAGCGCAGTATGTAGGTTAGGCGTTAGTAACCCTACCTTGTTATCTATGGTTTGGAAAATATTTTTCCCAGTTTGCAGGTGTTCAATATGAAAACGAAAAAGCGCGGCGAGAAGTTTATTTCGTGTCTGGGTTCGAATTATAAACAGCCGATTGCCAATCTGGTCGATTGTCTATTGGCAGTTCCATTGCCCGATTTTCCCGATGAACCTCCACGTAATAACGAAGTGGACTATGCGATTAGCTTAGTCGTTCTGTTGGTACTTGCATTTGAGGCCTGGATGTCTAGGGCGCGCTATATTTTTAACGAAGACCAACTAACAAGAGAGCTAACAAGAAATGATAATAATGTTATCCGTTGGATAGAATCACTAGGTGAGCCTAAACTGTCGCCGATTATTGAAAGATTGTCAGAGATATATTTTCTGCGTGATGCGATAGTTCATAACCATATCTGGACTTATACGCAGATTTGGATTGAAGGTAGAGTACTCTATTCAAACTTTAACATAGACTCTAAATGGCAAACTAATTCCAATTTTAAAAATATTGTTAACGAAACATTACCTTTGTCGTCTTTTCCACGCTCTAAGAAATTAAATCTAATTGTTGTACCGAGTTTTGTTGGCCGAAGAGAGGTTGTAGCAGTTTTCAAAACGGTGAAAGATGCACTCCAAATCCTTGATGAATTAGGCTACATCAAGGTCGTTCCTAAAGTCCCCCATGTTCGTTTTGATGGAAGACTGAGTTTTCCATTTTGGAATTTGATCGGCACAATCCAAAGGTCTTTTCTCCTGAAAACAGCAAAGTAACACGGTAAGACGTAATATGTAGGGCGCAATAGCGTAGCGTATTGCGCCGCATGGAGAAGCTGTAGGTTGGGCATGCTTTTTATGCCCAACATTTCGAAGCTTCAATATGAAGATGGATTTCGGGTTTGCTCACCCCGTATCATCACCGGAACGTTGGGCAACGAAAAACTGTTACCCAACCTACAAGACTATACAATCTCAATACAGGCTTTATTGTCGATAATTAACGCTTGTTCAATGGCTTGCTTGTTGTCTAGCAAGGTTTTGATAGTCGTCGTTTTGGAATGATTGCCCATCTTGAGCCAGACAATCTTGGGAGGTTGTCCATGAATCAGGCCCATTTCGTAAAAATCGGCATCCTGGGTAGCGATGATGTAGTCGTTATCAATGGCATACTGGCGAATGATACTATCATTGACACGCTCCAGACCGATCAAAGCTACCTGTGTTGAACCGGGGTAGCTGTCTTGGATGAATGGCACGATTCGCCGCGACAGGTTTTCATCAAGCAATAGCTTCATGAGGCTTTGATGATTACAGATTGCCGCTCCCTATCGGCGGCAAATTGCAGGCAGGCGGTAATATCGTCATCCGTTAATTCCGGAAAGTCTTCGACAATTTCAGTACGGCTCATGCCATCAGCCAGCCAGGAAAGCACATCATAAACGGTAATGCGTAAACCTCTAATGCACGGCTTGCCGCTGCGTTTGCCGGGTTCAATGGTAATCATGTTGTGATAATCAATGCTCATGGCTTTATACTTACTTGGGGTTCGATTGAATTACATTATATCCCGTTGATTAATAAATGGGATAACAACCAACCTCAAGCCACATCAGAATACCAATACGGTAAGACGTAATCTGTAGCATGGAGAAGTCGGCACATACTACGCAGGCTAATGCTTGTTTAGAGATGCTCGGTAATAAATCGAGGAAAATGAGTGGAAATCAACAGGAATGACTCCACTAACATCTACAATATTGGGGCGCTCGGATGGTACGGTTATTTAAACGCCAGGCTCATCAGCCGGTTGGCCAGGATGATAAATAGCGTACACGTAAACCGGAATAGCAAGGCCACCCAGACTATTTTCAATTAACGGGTACACATCATCCCAGTCTAAATCACCTACACCGGTTGCTAGCCGCGGCAAGGCGATTGAAGTCAGTTTTTCGGCGGTTATAATTTTCACTAATGCACTTAATGCGTGCCTGACATTGTTCAGGGTCGCTTTGCCATGGCGATGATCGTGGCCATCCATACCTTCCTGAGTGATCATATTCACAATGCGGACATTATTCGGTCCGTCCCACATCCAGGCTTCACCCGGCTTGGTATTATGTTGATGGCACCAGCGATGAAAATCCTTGTGCATGACGGGATATTTGTTGTGTAACTCCAGTGCCAAACCTTTATCCATTGGATCGTTTAGCCCTATCCCGTGTGCAATCGCTTGTGCGTTGCTCAATAGAATGTCACCTTCAACTTTGTATATCATAATATCCTCATTAGTCCGTTTTATTCAGATCATGCAGGCAAGCTGGTTTTGTCTTAAGGCTCAATAGATATAGGTTAGCCTTTTTTGGGGTTTTTAAAATCTTTCCTGATTTTTGCCCTCATAGAATTATTAACAAGCAAATCGGGTTGGAAAGATAATTAGACGTGAAATATAAATTATTTTCCACACATTTTATTTTGATTCAACAATAATTTTTTCAGGAGATACTGAGGAACGAAGTGCATCGCTTGAGGCGGGTAGGATGGGCAGGTTTTTTGCCCACCGTTTACGCTATTAAAAGTATGAACATATCAATAGGGTGAGCAAAAAAGCGTTCTCCCTACAACACTTTAATTGCATTAGAAAATCGTGCAACAAGAATAATGGAGCAGGTTACAAGCCGGCTCTGGCGCTACAACAACCCAGCCTCAAGCTACATCATGATACCAATCCAACAGCTCTTCACCGCCCCAGTTTTCCGCATCGCCGGGGATGTGTTCATCGGTTTCATATAGCGTCATTTGTCCGGGTTTGGGTGAGGTTACCAATAAGCTTTCTGCATAATCAACCGAACAGCCTTGTTTGCCGGTCTCATCTTTTAGCCATTCGGCTGCCATCGCGATGGCGTCTGTCCGGATTTCACCAAAGCCGAACACGGCATAATCGTGTTGTACATATAAAATAGTCATTGTTGCTCCAAATGCTTTGGGGAATATCCACCGAAAGAATTGTCCACGAAAATCACGAAAGCCACGAAAAAAGCAGTCGGGAAAATCTTGTTAAAAGGTTTTTCGTGCTTTTCGTGCTTTTCGTGTCTTTCGTGGACTATGTTTTTTTCTTGGGAATGGCCTTAATCAAATCTGCTTCATCGTAATATCCAAGGTCAAAATCCGGTAAGCGATTTGCCTCGGCGTCATATTCAGCAGGCGGGCGGCTTTGGCTTGTACCCAGCCGCTTTGCTCCAACGCGGCGATTACCCGTTCCCGGTCGTCCATGTTTTCATCATTAAAATCAATCGCGGGTGCCTTTTGCGGTTTATGATTGATAGCCGTGCCGATTTCGTCTTCAAGGCCGGTGCTGACCATCACGTCGCGATCGATGATGCCGTTCGGGCTCATGATCGCGGCGCGCTCCAGCCGGTTTGCCAGTTCGCGGACATTGCCCGGCCAGCTGTGCTTCATCAATATGCGTATCGCGCTTTCCTTGATTTCCAGCGGCCGTCCGCCTTGCTGCTGCGAAATCCTGCCGAGCAGGAATTCGGATAACTCCGGAATGTCCTCGGTCCTGTCGCGTAAGGCAGGCATGAAGACCGGCATGACATTAAGGCGGTAATACAAATCTTCCCTGAACTCGCCTTTGGTCACTTCTTCTTCAAGGTCGCGATTGGTTGCTGCAATGATCCGCACATTAACCTTGATGGTTTGGGTGCCACCGACCCGTTCGAATTCGCCTTCCTGCAATACGCGCAGCAGTTTGGCCTGGAACGAGGCGGAAATTTCGCCGATTTCATCGAGAAACAGGGTGCCGTTATCGGCTAATTCAAAACGGCCTTTACGTTGGTTGACCGCGCCGCTAAACGCGCCTTTTTCGTGACCGAATAATTCAGACTCCAACAAGGTGTCGGGCAGGGCCGCGCAATTGAGTTTTAAAAACGGCCCGCCGGCGCAGCCCGAGTTAAAGTGAATCGCATTGGCGACCACTTCTTTACCGGTGCCCGATTCGCCCCGGATTAATACGGTGGTATTCCATTTTGCAACCTGGCGAATCAAATCGAACACTTTTAACATCGGCGGCGAATGTCCGATGATGTTTTCAAAGCTGTAGTTCTTGATCAATGCCTGTTTGAGCTGGTCCCGTTCGCTGAGCAGATGGCGCTGTTTGCGTTCGATGACCCGCAGCATTTTGACGCTTTGGGCGATCAGGTTGGCGATCATCTCCATAAACCGGGCGCGCTCGCCCAGAAACTGGCTGTTATCCGGCTGGGCGGCCAGAACGCCGATGGTGTCGCCTTCTTCTATATAGATGGGCGAGCCGATAAACGGCAGTTCGGGATCGTACAAACCCAGACGGCCTAAAAAACGCGGCTCTTCGGACACTTTTTCAATGACAATGGTGCTGCCTTCGTCAAGTATGGCGCCCATCAAGCCTTCGCCGGAATTGTATCTGACCGGCTCGGTAAATTTACCTGCGCCGTTGGTGTGGACGACGCTGACAATCATGCTGTTACTTTCGATTTCCCGCAGCGTTATCATGCCGGAGCGCATGCCCGACCGTTTGTGCAGTATCTCCAAAACCGCCTGTAATTTGGCGTGCAAATCGTGGGTGCTGTTCAATACCTGACTGATAATATACAAGGTATCCAGTTCGGCTTCGATCAGTTGTAGTCGTTCAGCCATTACTCCATCCCCTTAAACGTCTGCTTGTGCTGAGGGAAACTGATTTTGAACCGGCAGCCTTGATCGTAATCGGGGTCTATTTCGATAAAGCCCTGATGCTGGTTCACAATCTCCTTTGCCATCACCAGTCCCATACCAGCTTGGTTTCCGCCCATGGCGCGCGTGGTATAAAAAGGTTCAAATACTTTGGCGCGTTTTTCAACCGGAATACCGGAACCGCTGTCTTCAATACAGACATAAATCAGATCGGCATCGGTATCGGTAGTGATCTTGAGCCGCTGTTCCGGGCCATCCGACTCGCAGATGGCTTCAATCGCATTGTCTATTAATTGCTTGAATAAGATGCGCAGGCGGTTTTCAGAACCCAGCACGGTCGGCAATTTTGACAGGGGTTGCCAATGCACCTCTATATCGTTACTGCAGATCCGTTGGTTATTGAGTAACAAGACTTCATGCAGAATCTGATTGATGTTAACCGGAATAACGGCTGTTTGCAGAATCTCGGGAATACATTTTTGCATGGTCGCAACCGCTTCTTCCCCGGACTGCTGAATCTGCTGCAATATCTGTAACAGGCCGGCGTGTTGATCATCCCGCTTGTGTTTTAAAATTTGCTCGGCCGCCCTAATTTGGTTCATCGGCATTTGAATTTGGTGCATCGCACCCAGCAATGTTTCCCTGATGCCGCGCACCCGTTCGTCCTCAGCCATGATGGTTTTTAAGGTCTGAATATGTAACTCTTCCATCTGCCTGCGTTGCCGGGTGATGTCGGTTAAGGTCAGTATCAGGTACTGTTTTGATGCATGCTCAAAAAAGGCGTCGGCATTCACCTCATTTTCGACAAACCAGTTCCCGGCGCAAGAAAACCAACGGGTTCTCTGGCTGCCCTTGCTTTCTACTTTAAACTCGCGGTTATTAAAGCCCTGTTCCCTGCTTTGCAGCTGCGACCATAAATCGCCCATTTCCTCACGCAGCAAGCGTAAAAAATAAGTTGCAGGCTCGCCTTTATCAAGATCGCTGACCAGCGCTTTGTAGTTATGGTTATCCAGGATAACCCTGTCCTGATCATCAAGTACAACCATCGCGATGGGCGATGAATTAATGACCGACTCGATCAATAATTTCTGGTTGATGACCTTTTTTTCGGATTCGTACGCTTGGGTAATATCCCGGTGCATGCCGATGTAATGAGTGATCGCCCCGGTTTCATTCAACATCGGAGCAATGGTCAAATCGGAGAGATAACGCTTGCCGGATTTATGCCGGTTGCATAAGGTTCCTCGCCATATTTTCTTAGTACTGATGGTGCGCCATAAATCGTGATACACCTCTTTAGGCGTGTGTTTGTCGGATAATAACGATTCGTTTTCACCCAGAATATCTTCAGGCCGGTAGCCGGTGACTCGGCAAAACTCTTCATTAACATAAAGAATTCTGGCTTTTTTATCGGTAATGGAAATGGCTATCGGCACCTGTTCAACCGCTTCAACAAACAGGCTGTAAGGCATCTTGTCACCCAATAAATCAGGTGCAAGTTCGCCGAAGACGTTCTTCGCCATGTTGGTATGTGTCTGTAAAAATCGCAATGAAGTCTTTTTCATATGTTAACCGGGTGTGAGAGCGCTTTATAATTACCTAGCAAATATAACGCCAACATTAATACGAATGTCTTGTTGATAACCCAATCTGTCATGACTCAACCTTGTTTGTAATGCAAGGCTACGAACTAAGCGGTTTCATGAATCATAAAATATTGTAAGGTTTGCGACAAAATATTTTTATCGATGTCGGTATGTATTACTTGTAACAGTTTTCATGCACTGATTTGGGAGGTTTTGTGCAGAGCGCTCGGGCGACAAACTTGCTGGGTCCGCACATTCATCGAATTGGCATAATTGATGCTTTGAGTCTGATAAACAGAATAGCCCTTAAAACAGCCTGGAAAAACAGTGAGTGAATATCTTCTACTTTTATTGGGCACGGCTCTGGTCAACAACGTGGTTCTGGTTAAATTCCTCGGGCTGTGTCCGTTTATGGGGGTCTCGAAAAAACTGGATTCGGCATTGAGCATGGGTTTGGCGACAACTTTCGTGCTGACCTTGGCCGCGATGACCAGCTGGATGCTGGAACACTTTATTTTAGCGCCTTTTAATATCCAGTTTTTGCGCATACTCGCTTTTATCCTGGTGATTGCCGCCGTGGTGCAGTTCACCGAAATGGTCGTGCATAAAACCAGCCCGGTGCTGTATCAGATACTGGGTATTTTCCTGCCGCTGATTACCACCAATTGCGCGGTCTTGGGCGTGGCGTTACTCAATGTGCAGGAGCAATACGGCTTTATGCAAAGCATGATTTTCGGTTTTGGTTCTGCGCTCGGTTTTACCCTGGTGATGGTGCTGTTTGCCGGTTTACGCGAGCGCCTGGCGTTAATGGCGGTCCCTGCATTATTTGCCGGGACGCCGATTGCGTTTATTACCGCCGGTATTTTATCGCTGGCATTTATGGGTTTTGCAGGACTTTACAGCAAATGATTTACAGGAAATAAACCATGTATGTTTTATCCGCCATTGTAAGTTTAACCTTGTTAGGGCTGTTTCTGGGCTTGCTGCTGGGTATTGCCGCCCGGTATTTAAAAGTTGAAAGCAGCCCGATTGTCGATGAACTGGAATCCTTGCTGCCCGGTTCGCAATGCGGTCAATGCGGCTTTCCGGGTTGCAGACCGGCTGCCGAAGCCTTGGCCGAGGGTAATGCGCCTGCAACAATGTGCCCTCCGGGCGGCAGCGCGCTGGCTGAACAAATCGCCGCTTTATTGGGCCTGGATCTGGATTTAAGCGACGTAAAAGAACCCGAATTACTGGTCGCCAGAGTCAGCGAAGCCACCTGCACCGGCTGTACCCGTTGTTTTAAAGTCTGTCCTACCGACGCGATTGTCGGTGCGCCCAAACAAATTCACGCGGTCGTTGCCGACGCCTGTATAGCCTGCAAGAAATGCGTCGACGTCTGTCCGACCGAATGTCTGCAAATGCACCCGATTGAGGTGACCTTGCGTAACTGGCGGTGGGCCAAGCCTTTGAATGTCCCCGTGCAGCCTATGGGAACAGGGAGTAATGCTGCATGTTAAGTTTTTTAAAAAAACCGCGTTTTCGTGGCGGCGTCCATGCAGATGAGCATAAAACCGCGACGGCTGCACTGCCGATAGCAAACAATTTTCCGTTGCCGAAAAAGCTGTATATTCCGCTGCAACAACACGTCGGCAAACCCGCAGAGCCGGTAATTAAAGTGGGTGAAAAAGTGCTGAAAGGGCAGTTGCTGGCTTACAGTCAGGGCCTGATTTCCGCACCGGTGCATGCGCCCAGCTCGGGCATCATCCTTGATGTTAACGATTATCCGGCGCCACACCCGTCCGCGTTACCGATTCGCATGATCGTACTGGAAACCGACGGCAAAGACGAATGGCTGGCGACACAGGCTGCCCTCGACCCCTTCCAGCTAACTTCTGAAGATATTAGTTTACGTGTCGGTGCGGCAGGCATCGTCGGCTTGGGCGGCGCAACTTTCCCGACTGCGGTCAAACTGAATATGGGCCGCGAAAACCATGTCGACACGCTGATTATAAACGGCTCGGAGTGTGAGCCTTATTTATGCTGCGATGACCGGCTGATGCAGGAGCGTGCCGGGCAAATCATCGACGGTGTGCGCTTGATGCTGCACGGCATGGAGACGGAGCATGCGGTGGTGGCGATAGAAGACAACAAGCCGCTTGCCTTTCGTGCGATGCTGGCCGCCGCAGAACTTTATCCGCTGATTAAAGTCATCCAGATTCCTACCCGTTACCCGATGGGTTGGGACCGGCAGTTGATCCGTTATGTGACCGGAAAGGAAGTCCCGGTCGGCTGCCGGTCATCGGAAATCGGGGTGACCATTCATAATGTCGGTACCGCTTATGCCGTCCATAAAGCGATCCGGCATGGGCAACCTTTGCTTAGCCGAGTTATCACGGTAGCCGGCGGTGCGGTCTTACGTCCGATGAATGTAGAAGTGCCTTTCGGTACTTTAATCTCCGAATTGTTCGATTTTTGTGAAGTGAATCAGGATCAAACCGCGCGCATCATCATGGGCGGGCCGATGATGGGCGATTCTTTGCCGCATGTCGGATTGCCTACCGTTAAAGCCACCAGCGGCATTCTGGCCTTAACATTAAGCGAACTTAAAAACACCGATGAGCAACCCTGCATCCGTTGCGCCAGTTGCGTCAGCGTTTGCCCGGCGGGACTCAGGCCTTTGGATATGGCCAACAACATCCGCATTAACCAGCTGGATGCGGCGGTGGATTTGGGCTTGAAAGACTGTATCAGTTGCGGTTGCTGCTCTTATATCTGTCCGTCCAATATTCCGCTGGTACAGTTTTTTAAATATGCCTCGGGCGAAGTCATGGCCCGGCAGCAGGCTCAGCATAAATCAGAGCAAACCAAGCGCCTGATCGATGCGCGCAATGCCCGCATGGAACGTGTAGCCCAGCAGCAACGCGAAGACGAGTTGGTGCGAATTGCCGCTAAGGCGGAGCGGGAACGGTTGAAAGCCGAGCAAGAGGCATTGGTATGAGTCCCATCGCTATCAACAAGGACATAAACGGCAATTGTGGGGGCGACTTCAGTCGCCCATGGTGCTGCAACTCGGCGACTAAAGTCGCCCCCACAAAAGTCGAGCAAGAGGCATTGGTATGATGGTACATTTAAAACCCAGCAGCGGCGCCCATGTGGGCGCCAACACCAGCGTCAGTCAGATTATGTGGCAGGTCATGCTGGCGCTATCACCGGCGACGGCGTTCGGGCTGTTTTGTTTCGGTTGGCCTGCATTCAACCTGTTTATTATCACCGTGTTATCGGCGGTTGTGTTTGAAGCCTTATGTCAGCGCCTTAGGGGCAGGGTGGCCAAACCGGTCATTATGGATGGTTCGGCCGTTTTGACCGGCTGGCTGCTGGCCATGACGCTGCCGCCTTGGGCGCCGTGGTGGATAGGCGTGGTCGGTTCCGGGCTGGCGATTATTCTAGGCAAACAGGTTTACGGCGGCCTGGGGCAGAACCTGTTCAATCCGGCCATGCTGGCGCGGGTCGCGTTGCTGATTTCCTTTCCTATCGAAATGACGACCTGGGCGAATGTGTCGCCGTTGTTTTTTTCGCATTCGCCGGGTCTGGCCGAAAGCTGGCACATCACTTTTTCAGGTTTGGACAATATCGACGCAAGCACCGGTGCGACCACGCTGGGTTTTGTCAAAACCGAGTTTTCCCAAAACCGTTTACTGAGCGACATTCTTAAAGATTACTCCGGTTTTCTTGGCTTTATCGGTTGGAGCCGGGGCAGTTTGGGCGAAACCTCCACGCTGTTGCTGGGTTTGGGTGGCGTATGGTTAATCCGCCAAAAGGTCATTCAATGGCAGATTCCGGTATCTTTATTGCTGACGGTGGCGCTGCTGGCCGGTATTTTTCATGGCATGGACAGCGAGCATTATGTCAGTCCGCTGCTGCATTTGAACTCTGGAGCGTTGATGTGCGTGGCCTTTTTCATTGCCACCGACTATGTCACGTCGCCGAATACGCCTACAGGACAGCTGGTTTTCGGTGCGGGTTGCGGGCTGCTGATTTTCGTTATCCGCACCTGGGGCGCGTATCCCGAGGGCGCGGGTTTTGCGGTGCTGCTGATGAACTCGGCGACGCCGCTGATCGATCATTATATTTGCCCCCGAATCTACGGGCGTGATCGTAAAGGCAAGCCGCTTGAAATACCGAAATCGTAAATATCGTAGGCCGGAAACGCTGGTTGTAGCGTTAGCGAAAACCGGCGTTTCCGGCAATAACTGTGCATGCTACGTTGCGGCTCGCTATTGAAGTTAAGCCGTCATACCGGCAGGGATTGCCGGTATCCAGACCACAGGGATGTAAAAATTAGATCAAAGAGCGGTTTCATATAGTTAAAATTGGTTTACACGAGATCTGATATTGCCATCCATGGCTTCTGGATCCCGGCAATCCCTGCCGGGATGACGATCTGCGTACAGCGACGCGGAATTGATCAAATATAGGAATACACAATGAAACTTGACCCAGCCACCATTGAGCGCCTGAAACAAAAAATCGCCGTTTATCGGGAATTCCTGAAAAACTGGCTGGAGCCGTCGAACCTGGCTCGGCTCAGGCCCAAACTGGAATTTCAAACCGGCGTTTTAGCGGGCTTCGCTTTAATCGCCAGCGTGTTGTTGGGCGTGACCAATTGCAGCACCGAAGGCACTATTCAGCGGCGACTCGATGAAGATTTAAAAAAATCCCTTGAAGAAGTGGTACCGGCGGCGCTTTACGATAACGACATGCTGCAAGACACGCTGACTATCCCATCCTCGGAATACAATATCGGCGCGAACGAAACCACGGTTTATATCGCCAAAAAATCCGGCAACGTCAGCGCCGTATGCTTTAAGTTTACCGCGCCCGACGGCTATTCCGGCGCGATCAATATGATCATGGGCATAGACCGCGACGGCAATATTCTGGGCGTGCGCGTGCTGAGTCACAAAGAAACTCCGGGCCTTGGCGATAAAATCGAAGTCGCAAAGTCGGACTGGATATTGAACTTTGTCGGCCGCTCGCTGGACAACTTGGCTCCTGCAAAATGGGCGGTTAAAAAAGACGGCGGCGAATTCGACCAGTTTGCCGGTGCGACCATCACCCCGCGCAAGTCGGTGCAGGCCATTTATCGCGGCTTGCAGTTATTCAAAGCGCATCAAGAACAACTGATCAATCCTTGAGGAGTACGCCCATGTTTCTATCGGAAACCTATCGCAAAATCGCCGCCGACGGCATTTGGAACAACAATATCGTGTTCGGGCAAAACCTGGCGCTTTGCCCGTTACTGGCCGTGACCGGAACCGCCACCAACGGCTTGGGCATGGGTCTTGCCACGCTGGTGGTGATCATCGCGTCCAACGGCCTTATTTCAGTGACCCGGCATTTAATTCCCAGCGAAATCCGTATCCCGATTTTTGTATTGCTGATCGCCGCGCTGGTGACCTTGGTCGATATTTTAATGAATGCCTGGGCGCACGAGCTCTATAAAGTGCTGGGTTTGTTCATCGCGTTAATCGTCACCAATTGCGCCTTGTTAGGCCGTGCCGAAGCCTTTGCTTCCAAGCAGCCGGTAAAACATGCGCTGTGGGACGGCCTGATGATGGGTTTGGGTTTCCTCCTGGTGCTGGTCGCGCTCGGTGCGGCAAGAGAAATCAGCGCGTCGGGCACGCTGTTTGCCAATGCGTCAGTGTTGCTGGGCGAATCGTTCAGGTTTCTGGAAGTCACCGTGATCCCCAACTACAAGGGTTTTTTATTGATGGCGCTGCCGCCCGGCGGATTCATCATGCTGGCTTTTTTGATAGTCGGCAAACGCCTGATAGACCAAAAAATCGCCGAAAGAAAAGTACCGGTAACCGTACTAAGCAGAGCCCTCGCTGAGGAGGAATCATGAACGTCGGAGTTTGTTATGCAGAAGTCGATAGACAGCTATGGATGCGGCTGGAAGTGCCGGATAACAGCACCATAGAAGAAGCTATTAAGCTATCCGGGGTATTGAAACTTTATCCCGAGATAAACCTGTCCAGTCAAAAAGTGGGCATATTCGGCAAAATTGCCGCGCTGGATACCCCGGTCAATGATGGCGACAGGGTGGAAATTTACCGTCAAATCACCGTCGATCCGCAGACGGTGCAGCGGCGAAGACGCTAGGCAACGGCCATGTATATATGCGTTTGTAAAGCGGTCACCGATACGCAGATTTTAACGGCTATTGAAAATGGTGTGTGTACGCGGAAAAAACTAAGCCATTGTTTCGGGATAGGCAAAGATTGCGGTAAATGCAATAAAGAAGTCAGCGCATTGCTTGCTCAAGCAATGGTTCCCGTTCAGCCATTACCTGCGGCAACAAATCAACCCATAACGATTATATAAAGGGAAACCACCATAAACCTAAAAACCGCAGTTAGTCCACGAAAAGCACGAAAGACACGAAAGAAACCAGTATGTTGTATTACGCCGTCATTCACCCTTTGGGTGACGATTTACAACTTGGTATCTCTTTGAATATTTTCGTGCTTTTTGTGTTTTTCGTGGATCAAATGATTTTTCTAGGATAAAAGGCGACACAAAAGTTATCGAGTCCCTCAATAAGGCACTGGAAAATGAACTGACAGCGATCAACCAGTATTTTCTTCATACCAGAATGTACAAAAACCGGGGCTTTCAAAAATTTAACGAAAAGGAATATCACGAATCCATTAGCGTAGTGCGGGAAATCCGGCACGCTACGTTCTGTGGGAATCGGAGGCCGGTGACGCCTCTGATGACCCGGTAGTGCTCATGAGAATCAGCCCTCTACTCTACCTTGACCTAATAATGTATAACAATGTATAACAATGTATAACAATGTATAACAAACACAACGGGGGGTAACATACTCCGTCCTGCTTTGGGGGGAGCAGCTAAAAATGGTTTGACTCATAAAAATTATAAATGGGTGTATTAAATTAATATGTTATCTATTTTTTAAAGGAGGCTTCTGATTAGTCGCAGGCAGCCCCTTAAAAATCAGATTAAAATAGCCGTCTGGACGCTTAAACTTTGAGCACCTGTTATCCCCTGGCTCAATGCCAAACATCGGATGGCAGCTATGTCTCAGGACAACTCCCTGCCGGGCTTAACGGCTGCCATTTCAGCAAAGACCTGATCAGTTTTATCCGCTATCAATACGCACATCTCCTGGTCACCCGATTGCTGCGGTGGAAACAACTACAGGATTTGGGAAGTCTTTTAACATTTTTTGTTCACCACGAAGAGCATGAAGGACACGAAGATAATTATTTTTCTTCGTGATCTTCATGTCCTTCGTGGTAAATAGTTTTTTCACTGGGTTAAAAAACTTTTGGTTTCCTATTTATGGCCCGTTTTGAATTGCAGTCCGCAGCCGGCGCAAAAGTCGGTAGGTCTTTAAATGCCGGACAGGGAAATGGAAATGGTGACACTACGCGAAACAGCCTAATTAAATCACACTACAATTGCTCTGTTCTATTCATCTACTCAACTTTGGGAAAAAACATGACTGAAAAATATATCTATTCATTCCAAAAAGGCGACGGAAAAAATAAAGTCCTGCTGGGAGGCAAGGGAGCCAATCTGTGCGAAATGACCCAGATTGGGCTTAATGTACCGCCGGGGTTTGTGATCACGACCAAAGCTTGTCTGGATTATCTCGAAAACCATCAATTGCCCGAAGGTTTGCTGGAAGACGTTAAAGCCCATATTGCCGAAATTGAAACACTCTCGGGTAAACAGTTTGGTGACCGCCGTAATCCATTGCTGGTATCGGTACGCTCCGGTTCTGCTATCTCAATGCCCGGCATGATGGATACTATTCTGAATCTGGGGCTTAATGCCCAAACCCTGACCGGCCTGATCGAGCAGACCGGCGATGCGCGCTTTGCCTATGATGCCTACCGCCGTTTTATTCAGTTATTCGGCAAGGTAGCCTTGGGCATTGATGATGAAAAATTTGATCTGCATTTCGCTGCGGTCAAAAAACAGGCAGGGATAAAATCCGATGTGGGTCTGGATGCCGAACATCTGCGCCAAATCAGCGAGCTGTTTCTCCAGGTCGTTCTGGAGGAAACCGGCAAGCCTTTTCCTGAAGATATTTATGAACAACTGGAATTGTCTATTAAAGCGGTATTCAATTCATGGATGGGCAAACGCGCAGTCGATTACCGGCGCGAATTCCATATCACACCGAAAATGGCCAACGGCACCGCCGTTAATGTGGTCGCCATGGTGTTTGGCAATATGGGCAACGATTGCGCAACCGGTGTCGGTTTTACCCGCAATCCGGGTACCGGCGTTAATGAAATGTATGGCGAATACCTGGTTAATGCGCAAGGCGAAGATGTTGTAGCCGGCATTCGCACGCCAAAACCGGTGCAAGAATTGGCTCAGGAAATGCCTGATCTCTATGAACAACTGGTTGATTTGCGTAACAAACTAGAAGCACATTATAAGGAAGTTCAGGATTACGAATACACCATCGAACGCGGCATCTTGTTCTGTCTGCAAACCCGTAACGGTAAAATGAACGCGACGGCGATGGTGCGCACTTCCGTGGAGATGATGGCCGAAGGCCTGATCAGCAAGGAACAGGCGTTGTTGCGCATCAACCCCGAGTTGCTGGAACAGCTATTGCATCCGCAACTTGATCCTGAAAATAAAGCCCAGCCTGTCGCTCAAGGCTTGCCGGCTTCGCCGGGCGCCGCTTTCGGTAAATGTGTGTTTGATGCCGATACCGCCGAATTAATGGGCCGTGCCGGCGAGCGGGTCATTTTACTCAGAGAAGAAACCAAACCCGAAGACATTCATGGCTTTTTTGCCGCCCAGGGTATTTTGACCAGTCGCGGCGGTAAAACCTCGCATGCGGCCGTGGTTGCCCGAGGCATGGGCAAAGCCTGCATCGCCGGCGCCGAAGACCTGCAAATCGATGTGCGCGCCCACCAGGCAATTATCGGTGATCTGCATATTCGCGAAGGCGATACCATTACTATTGACGGCAGTACCGGATTCATTTATTTAGGCGAAATCGCCACGATTGAACCTTCATTTTCCGAAGAATTAAAAACCTTATTGTCTTGGGCCGATGAATTTGCCGAACTGAAAGTTCATGCCAATGTCGATACGCCGGAACGCGCACGCATGGCGCTCAGTTATGGCGCAACCGGTATTGGTCTGTGCCGTACCGAGCGCATGTTTAATGCGTCCGACCGCCTGCCTTTAGTGATCGATATGATTCTGGCTGACAACAAGGATGCCCGGCAGCAAGCGTTGGAGCGGTTATTTCCGATTCAGCGTGATGACTTTAAACAGCTATTTGAGGCGATGTCGCCTTATCCTGTCACCGTCCGGCTGCTGGATCCGCCGATGCATGAATTCCTGCCCAGTGAGCACCAGCTTGAAGATGAAATCAAAGCCTTGAATCTCTATAAGCTGATGATTCAGGGTCAGCAGGTCACCCTGGACACCTTGGGTCTACAGGCGTTATTGCCGACACCGTTCAACCATCTGAATGAGGACGTCATCAATAAAGCGATTGCTAAAAAGGAATTGATGCTGAAGAAAGTCAAGGAATTGTATGAAGTCAATCCGATGCTGGGTCACCGGGGTGTGCGTCTTGGCATGTCGTATCCGGAAATTTACCAGATGCAAATTCGATCCATTCTTGAGGCTGTGGCGCTGTGTACTAAACAAGGGACACCGATTCTGCCTGAAATCATGGTGCCTCAGGTGATTACCTTGCAGGAATTGATCAAAGTAAAATCCTTCGTCGATCAAATTCAACAGGAAGTCGAAAGTCAGTACGGTATTGCGCTGGAATTTAAATTCGGCACCATGGTGGAAACTGTCAGGGCCTGTACCCGTGCCGACGAATTAGCGCAAGTGGCGGAATTTTTCTCGTTCGGTACCAATGACTTAACCCAGGCGACCTTCTCATTTTCACGCGAAGATGCAGAAAACAAATTTCTACCGCTTTACAATGAAACCGGGTTACTTGAAGACAACCCGTTTGAAGTACTCGATGCCAAAGGCGTCGGCCAATTAATGAAAATGACCGCTGACTCAGGACGCCATACCCGGCCCGATATCAAAATAGGCATCTGCGGCGAACAAGGCGGCCATCCGCAATCGATTCGCTTCTGTCATCATATCAAACTGGATTATGTCTCCTGTTCGGCGCCACGCATACCCATCGCCAGGCTGGCTGCGGCCCATGCGAAATTGCTGGAGGATGACTACAGAATTGGTTGATGCTGTCGTCATGTTAGCCATGGTGGGCAGCGCGGTTTTGCCCACATGGTTTTTTTTGCACCTCTTTGTTTTATTGTTAGCGCTATTAATAGCGCTAATTTGAGTGCTATAATGATTTTTTTTGATGAGGTGCTAGACATGTTAGTGATTACTGCTAATGACTTAAAGCGTAGTGGTGTTTCAAGTATTGAAAGGGCTATGACGGATAGTGATGAACACCAAGTTTTAATTGATGTTCGTGGAAAGACTAAATATATTGTTTTAGATATAGAGGAATTTAATCACTACAGAGAATATCAGTTAGAAAAAGCGATTTATGAAGCAGAGGAATGTCTTGTCAGTGGTCAGTACCGTGTTATTGATGATATAGATGATTTTGCCGAACAATTAAGACAAGAGATTGAGCATGGCGCTTAAGATTATTCGGCCCGATTCTTATATTAAACGAGAAATAAAATTTTTTAAAAAGCATCCAGAGCTAATTAATCAATACGCTAAAGCACTCAAGTTATTATCAATAGACCCTTCCCATCCATCTTTAAGGTTACATGCTATTAAGACAAAGCACTGCCATTCAATTTCTATTAATATACAGTATCGAGTATTGCTTACATTAAGACTAATGAATGATGGTAAGGTATTACTGATTGATATTGGTGATCATGGTGTTTATTAGTCGCGTAACCCAACATTAATCTTCAAATGTGATGATGACTTTTGGCAGTCTTGATTGCAAATAACAAAGCAACCAATCCCCATAAAACAACAAGTCCCATTCCTAAAAGTGCAGCAATCTCAATGGTCATTTTATTCCCCTTCTTGGGTGCTGATACGTAACAATGTCTATTGTTGATCCCTTATCCAGCTTATAACTTGTTTTTATTACCATGAAGGGCATGAAGATAATGAAGAAAAGAGAATTTGTCGAATAAGGATTTCCAATTTACTTTACTGTAAAGCTATTAACAATGCTTTCACCCACCTTAAAAGTGTAACTGATTGATTTTTATAAATACAAAAATTATATTTTTTGAACAAAACTAAATTGGCGAAAGTATTGATTAAAGCAAGGACTAAAAAGTTTTGTTTTATAAAATCATCTCTATAGAAAACGCAGGAAGTAAATACAGCAAATTCTTCATGCCTTTCATGCTCTTCATGGTAAAAAACAAATGACATTCCCTGAAATCAACATCCCCTTCTTCGTCTTGAATAGACATGAGTAGATGCGAGATGGTTTGGCAAGCTATCCACCAGATAAACGCCCCCAACAGGATTGCCGGGCTGTTATTTGAATAGCCCATAAAGCCCAATCCGGCACCGCCAAAATTAGAAAAAGTTTTGTTTTTTCTGGTTCCCATGCTCCAGCGTGGGAACCCATAGCGGCTTTGTGCGTTGTGATGCTTCCGTATGCATTCCCACGCGGGAGCGTGGGAACGAGGAATTTGACAGCTTATGCGCTTAATCGCGTGGGCAGAAAAGCGCTGCTTACATGGCTACCACAGCGCTGTAAGGTGTGGGTGGATTTGGCTATTAGCGTTGCAAATTGATTTCTTTTATTCATTACGATTGATACTAAATAGCGATACTACTAATCTATAAAACGAAAACACCTTAAAACTCTTGAGCTGATTTTTTCCCGTCCGATGTCGGCTAATGTGCGCTGGTCTGAAGTTGAAGCGTTATTGCTGGAGCTAGGCGCACAGATTGATGAGCGCGAGGGTTCCAGGGTGCTAATTCGTCAGTTCGGGGAGCGGCGTGTCTTCCATCGTCCGCATCCCTCACCTATGACTGATAAGGGCGCAGTCGCCAGCTTGCGCGATTGGCTTAATGACAACGGGGTAAAACCATGATTAATCAAATGACTATTAACGGTGTGAAGGCTGTTATTACTTACGATTCAGATATTGATCTGTTTCGTGGTGAATTTATAGGACTTAACGGTGGAGCTGATTTCTATGCTGCCGATGCTGAGGGCTTAAGGCGCGAGGGGAGCATTTCCCTGCAAGTGTTTATGGATGCCTGTAAAGAAGACGGGGTGGAGCCGTTTAAAGCGTATTCCGGTAAGTTTGTGTTGCGTATTTCACCGGATGACCATGCCGCTGTTTCTCGCGCCGCTATCGCTTCCGGTAAAAGCCTGAACCAATCGGTGGCCGAGGTGTTAAAACAAGCGACCAATCAATAACTAACCATGCTAATCCGCCTTACAGCGTTAGCCGGCGGATGTGTTCAATATAGCAAAAAGGGTAACTGTGGGCAGCGCGGTTTTGCCCATCAAAAACCGGAATGACGCCCATAAAAAAACCACCCAACCCGGTGACGGATTGGATGGTTTGTGTGGGTGCGATTTGACAGCTTACCCTTAATCGCGTGGGCAGAAAAGCGTTGCCCATCTTACATGGCTAAACGTTAAGGACGGGGTTACAAACCCCGTCCCGCTTGGAAGTTGTCTACCCTACATGGCTATGATCATGGTGCTGGTGCTGGTGCTGCTGCTGCTGCTGCTGCTCCTTTGCAAACCACTGGCGTTGACGTTAAACAACCTCCAGATTGTGTCCATCTCATAACTCCATTATCAATCGCTGGAGTCTGTACGCTATCTGTTCCACTAGCTAGTGTGTCAATTGCAGTGACAGTAACAACACCCGCAGCCACAGCTACCGACGCAACGTTCGCTGGCATCGTAGCAGGAGCATCAGGAATACCATTTGTGTTAAGGTCACATGCAGCAAAGGTAGGGTCAATCTCCTGTCCACATACAGAAACAGCTGTTTGATAACCTTCTGAAACCGAGATAATCTCGGCAAATCTAGCTTTGGTTGTGTAATCGCTATAAGCCGGAATCGCGATCGCCGCCAAAATACCAATAATCGCCACAACGATCATTAATTCGATTAAGGTAAAACCTTGTTGGGCTTTGTGCATGGGTAATGTGTTCATCAGTAAATCCTCTTTAAATGAAAAATAAACGCTAACGATAAGATAAAAGCACAGGTCATGCCATGTCGCGCGTAACCATGAGCTTTATTTTCAACAGGATTGATAACTGGCCTTAAAACAAGTCATTAGCCTTTTTTGAGATAACATATAACCGAGATTGTTAGCGATAAAATCGGTTATAACATTCAACTCAAGGTATTATTTTATTGAGACTCACCATGAACCACATTATGCTGATCTAAAAACTGTGCCAAAGTAGAAATGACCAGCAAAAAACCGTGTCACGATAGAAATGACCGGCAAAAAACCGCGTCATCCTAACAATGACCAGTAAAAATCCGCGTCACAATAGAAATGACCCGCAAAAAACCGCGTCAAACGCATTACCTGCATCAACCAAAGGATAGAGCATGCCAAATATCAGTCTGCAAACAGCCGCCACCTTAACCGAATGGAGCTTGAGCACCCTAAGGCGCCGCCTTGCCGATGGCACTTTACGGTGCGCCTCCAATCATCAGGATAAAAACAAAACCATGATCTGCTTTGATTCGATCAAAAACGATATTTGCATGGCTCTTGAAGCCGATGCTATTGAGTTGATTCAACGTGCCGATACCGGCGATGCCAGCGCCCAAAATGATTTAGCGGTGCTTTTTTTAGCTTACGATAAGCCGCAAAGTGCTGTTTATTGGCTGGAACTGGCGGCAAAGCAGAACTTTGCCGATGCGATGCAGCTGCTGGGAAATTGTTATTTAAAAGGTAAGGGTGTCGCCAAAGACGACAATCTGGCGATGATGTGGGTTGCCAGGGCCGCTTCTTTAGGCCATCCGATTGCGCTGGCGCAGATGCAATCGATACGTTTACTTCCTGATGAGGATTGTGCTTAATATTTGGGAGCCCTACTCGGCTACAGGATTTCCTCGTTCCCACGCTCCCGCGTGGGAATGCATACGGAAGCATCACAACGCACAAAGCCGCTATGGGTTCCCACGCTGGAGCATGGGAACCAGAAAAAAGATTTCTAATTTTGGCGGTGCCGGATTGGGCTTTATGGGCTATTCAAGACGAAGAAGGGGGGTGTTGATTTCAGGGAATGTCATTTGTTTTTTACCATGAAGAGCATGAAGGGCATGAAGAATTTGGCCGCTGGACGGGGCATGTTGCCCCGTCCGAAACGTTTCAACGGGCTACGGAAAACACCAAACGTTACGGACGGGGTTGCAAACCCCGTCCAGCTTGATTGTTAATAGCTTTACAGTAAAGTAAATTGGAAATCCTTATTCGCCCAATTCTCTTTCCTTCATTATCTTCATGCCCTTCATGGTAATAAAAACAAGTTATAAGCTGGATAAGGGATCAACAATAGACATTGTTAGGCATCAGCACCCATTGTCTCCCATCCGTTTCAAGGCCTGATCGACTTCAACGTTCAACTTCTTTACACTGGCGGGATATAACCATCTACCCTAAATCGGGATATTGTGATTTCCACGTTCCTGGCATTCAACTGAGATCAATGACAATGACTTCGTTGGGCTTGGACAATGCTCTCTTATTGGTGTCGTTTATGTATGAAAACTATCAATTTTGATCCGGTTCAAACCGAGTTATTAAAAGGCGTAAACCTGATTGAAGCCAGCGCCGGAACGGGGAAAACCTACGCCATAGCGATGCTGGTGCTGCGTTTTGTGGTGGAGCAGGGAATCGCAATCGAAAAGTTGCTGGTGGTCACTTTTACCAAGGCGGCAACCGAGGAGCTTAAAGACCGTGTGCGCTCCAGATTGGCTGAGGCCCGGCGGGCTTTGGACGGGCATACTGAAAACATCGACGGCAATATTATCGGCTGGCTGGCTAATCTGGACATTGAACCGGAGCTGGTCAAGCAGCGTCTTCAAATGGCGTTGCTGGATATAGATCAGGCCGGAATTTTCACCATCCACGGTTTCTGTCAGCGAGTCTTAAGGGAGCATGCGCTGGAAAGCGGGCAATTATTCGATGCCGAATTAACCGGCGATCTGGCGGATATTAAGCAGGCCTGCGCGGATGATTTCTGGCGCAAGCAGATTTACCGGCGTTCGGCGTGGGAAGTCGAGGTATTAACGACGGACTTTAAAACCCCGGATGCGTTGCTTGCCAGTGTTGCCGCATTTCCCGGCAACGGCTTGGGAACCGAAGTTTATCCGCTTTGCGAGAGCCTGGATGTCGCATTAAAAGAATTACAACGGCTGGCGGGTTTGGCAAAAGATCAGCTGGATAAGTGCGCAAAGGTTTTGCGCGATTGCTTCGCCGACGAAAAATTCAAGACCGGTTATGCCGATGCTTTTGAATTTCACTATGACTCGCTAAGTGCGTGGCTGCATGGCACGACCACACACCTTCCCGACGCCGAGGCATTGGTATTGTTGACTAAAAACGGTTTGACCGATGCGCTGAACGGCAACAAATTCAGGACCAATAAAACCCAGAGCGGCGATCAGCGCAAAGCCGAATATCTGGCTGAATTAGCCATCGATACCGCAGCTTTCGATGCACTGGCTTTGGCGTTTACACACAGCGCCCTGGTATTGCGCAAAACCCTGCTGGACAGTTTGCGCGAGGAGCTGGATAAGCGCTTGCAGCAGCTTAATGTGCTGTCGTTCGATGATCTGATTAGTCGCCTGGCTGAGGCCTTGCAAAGCGAAAAAGGCGTACTGCTGACGGCTGAATTGCAACAGCGTTTTGAAGTCGCCCTGATCGATGAATTTCAGGATACCGATGACAGCCAGTGGTTTATTTTTTCCTCGCTATTTGCCGCCCCCAGCCAGTATTTATATTTAATCGGCGACCCCAAACAGGCAATATACAAATTTCGCGGCGCGGATATTTATTCGTATCTGGATGCGCAACAACAGGCCGAGCATCAATTTACCTTGGGGCTTAACTGGCGTTCGCATCCGCAGCTGGTCGATGCGGTGAATGCCTTGTTTCAACGAGACCGGGCATTTTTGCTGGAGGGTCTGGAGTTTATCAACGTAAAGCCCGCCTTGTCGGCAGATAACGGCGAATTGCATCAGGAAGGACAGGCCGTTGCGCCGATGGTGCTGTGGCAGTTACCGGAAAGCGGCAGCAAATCAGGCTACTGGACGGCGGGCAAGGCGGCCGAAGAAATCAGGATCGCCGTTGTTAATGAAGTCGTCGATTTGCTGACTGGCGACTTCACCCTGCAAGCTATGAACCGGGTCTTACTGCCCAAAGACATTGCGATCCTGGTAAGAACCAATACCCAGGCCAGAGATTATCAGGCGGCATTGCGCCTGGCGGGCGTGCCTTCGGTGCTAAACAGCACCGAGTCGGTTTTTGCCTCGCAGGAAGCGGCCGATTTATACGGCCTGTTGCAGGCCGTGGCTCACCCCGGCGATAGCGGGCTACTCAAGCAGGCCTTGACGCTGGACTGGTTTGATCTGGATGGACAAACACTGTATCGGCTGATCAATAACGAGATCGAGCTGGACGCCTGGATGTCGCGCTTTCTCGGCTATTTTCAGGACTGGCAGCAAACCGGTTTGATGGCGATGATGCAGCATTTGCTGACTCAGGAAAAAATCAGGGCCGGTGTATCGAAAACATTGATGGCGGAAAGGCAGCTCACCAACCTGCATCATCTGATCGAGCTGGTACAACAGGCGGCCGTCGATGAACATCTGGGCATCAATAAAACCCTGGACTGGTTGCGCAGCGCGATTGCCAAGGCGAGCAGCGCGGAAGACCAGCAGTTGCGTCTTGAAAGCGACGACGATGCGGTCAAAATCGTCACCATGCACCGTTCCAAGGGACTGGAATATTCCATCGTATTTTGCCCTTATCTTTGGCAGCGCAGTGACCGTTTAAACAGCGAACGGTTGTTGATTAGATGCCATGAAAACGGCCGGACGATAGTCGATTTGGGATCAGCCGATTTCGAACGGCACCGCGAAATGGCGTTAGACGAAGAGCTGGCCGAGGATTTGCGGGTGTTTTACGTGGCGGTTACTCGTGCCAAATACCGCTGTTATATTGCCTGGGGCGATGTGCGTTCTCAGGATACGGCGAATGATTCGTCGATGGCCTGGCTGCTTGACTTTGCGGCCGACTGCATGGATGCAGGAGGTAGAGCAACGCATGGAGCAGTTGCCGAGGCCGATTTTTCCGAGCAGCAGGCAAGACTGCAAGCCTTTCAGGATCAAGCCGGGCGGGCATTTGCTTACCGGTTGCTGGACGTGCCGGGCGAGTTAAACGGCAGTTATCAAAAAACGGCTGCACACCCCCCAATGCAGGCAAAAAAACGCAAAAGATCGCTGTATACCAGCTGGCAAATGAGCAGCTATACGGCCTTGTCGGCATTAAGTGTGCATGATGCGCCGGAGCTGCCGGAAGACAAGGCCGGAGAGCAAGCGCTGATTGCCAGGCCCGAGCCCGGCAGCGCAGCGCTTGAATTGCCCAGAGGTGCGCACACCGGTAATGTCGTGCATGACCTGCTGGAAAACCATGCGTTCATCGACTTGGCCCGGCGCAAGGATATTGCGGCGCAGCGGGACAAGGCTTGTCAGCGCTATGGCTTAAAACTGGAACGGCCGGAAATGCTGGATGAGCTGTTGCAGACAATGGTCGCAACGCCGCTGTCCGCAACCGATGCCGATTTTTGCCTGATGAATCTGGCGGAAAGTCAGTGTCTAAAGGAAATGCCGTTTTATTTATCGATGCAAACGATGGATGCCGCCCAGATCAACCGTATTTTGCGCGACACCCCGGCCTTTCAGCCGTTGACCGCCAAGCAGATGTGCGGTTATCTGACCGGGTTTATCGATCTTATCTGCGCGTTTCCAAGTTCGGGAACGAGGCGTTATTATGTGATGGATTATAAAACCAACGGCCTGCAAGATTACAGCCCCGACAGCTTAAGCCATGCGATGCGCGAACATAATTACGGCCTGCAATACTGGATTTACACGGTCGTGCTGCATCGCTATCTGCAAACGCGCTTGCCGGATTACGACTATGACACCCATTTTGGCGGCGTGCGTTATTTGTTCGTGCGCGGCATGCAGCCGGATCAGCCTATGAGCGGTATTTATCAGGACCGGCCCGACTTGGAACGGGTTGAAGCGTTGGCCGCGTTGTTTGGGGGTGATAAGTGACGGATGACGGCTTGGATGCAGCAGCGCAAACCGAACAGCCGTCATTCAGCCGTCTGGATGTGGCTTTTGCCCGTTTTCTTAGCCGGCGCACCGATTTTGACCCCCTGCAAAAACAGGCTTTCGAGGCCATCGTGATGACGGCGTCTTACGAGCAGAACCAGGGCCACAGTTGCATCCGAATAGACGACAATGCGCGAGCATTGCTGCTCGCTTCCGGGCAGGTCACCAACGATCCGGAAAATACACTGCCTCTGGTTATCGAACAGGATCGTCTGTATCTGCACCGTTACTGGAATTATGAAAACCGGCTGGCGATGCAGATCAAGGCAATGACCCAGACCGAACACCCGATTGAAAAACTCGACGCCCTGCTGGATCGCTATTTTGCTGCGAGCGATGAAACCGACGATCAGCGCGAGGCGGCAAAAATGGCGGCCAAACAGTCGTTCAGCATCATTACCGGCGGGCCGGGAACCGGAAAAACCTTTACCGTCGTTAAAATCCTGGCGCTGATGCAGGAATTGGCCGAACAGCCGCTGCATATCGCGTTGGCAGCACCGACCGGAAAGGCCGCCATGCGACTTCAGGAATCGATCGGATTCAGCAAGGCGAAGCTGCCGTGTTCGGAGGCGATAAAAAATCGCATCCCGGAAACGGTAACCACCCTGCATCGCCTGCTGGGTGCGATGCCGCCTTCCCCGTATTTCCGGCATCACGCAGATAAACCCTTGGTTTATGACTTGGTCGTGGTTGACGAAGCATCGATGGTCGATCTGGCCTTGATGAGCAAGCTGCTTGACGCGTTAAAACCCGGCGCACGCTTGATCTTGCTGGGCGACAAGGATCAGCTGGCTTCGGTGGAATCCGGCGCGGTGTTGGCCGATTTAGCGATGGCCGAGACGCTGCAAAACAATGTCTACACCTTAAAGAAATCGCACCGTTTCGGCGGCGCCATAAAAGAGCTGGCCGAAGCGGTCAATTTTCAGCGGGATGAACTCGCCTGGCAAATTTTATCCGAGGGTGGAGACGGTGCCGTGCAACGTTTCGATGAAGATTTAATCGATTACGTCGCGGCACAGCAGGCGGATTATTTGCAGTTGATTAAAGCCGGTGCCGAATTTGAGCGGATTTTTCAGGCGTTCAGCCGCTTTCAGGTGCTGTGTTCCAACCGGCAGGGAAAAAACAGCGTTGCCGACATCAATGATCGGGTTGAACAAAAACTGGCCGAGCAACAGCGGATTGATTTGTCCGGTTTATGGTATCCGGGTCGGCCGGTCATGGTCACGCAAAACAACCCGGCACTGCATCTTTATAACGGCGATATTGGCATTTGCATGGCGGATAAAACCGTCGGCATCGATTCTTCTACAGAGAAACTGATGGTATTTTTCCTGCGCGCCGACGGCAGTGTCAAAAAATACCTGTCTGCCCGTGTGGCGCATTGCGAAACCGTTTTTGCGATGACCATACACAAAAGCCAGGGTTCTGAATTTGAGGAAGTGCTGATTGCCCTGCCTGAAGCCATCAATCCCGTGTTAACTAAAGAGCTGCTGTATACCGCAATTACCCGAGCCAAGACAAGGCTCAAACTGGTTGCCGAAAAGGCCGTATTTATGGCGACAGTTCAGCAAAAAATCGAGAGAATTACCGGATTGGTTGATAAATTCAGGGCAACTGCGCAATAGAACGCGGATGGTAACCTCCCCTTCTCAGTCACAGCCGAAAGTGCCTGCCAAAGTTTTACGCGGCGCAGCGCCGATACCTCATTCCCACGCAGCGCGTGGGAATGAGGTAATAACCCGCGCCATCACCAGCCGTTAATTGATTTGATTCGCATTAATATTTTTTTGGGTCAAGCCCAACGTAGGATCGTCACCGACTATAACGACTTCGACGCGTCTGTTTTTTTCCCGATTTTCTGCCGACGTATTGGGTGCTAAGGGCTGCGTGTCCGCATAACCTTGTATAACGACCCGTCCTTTATGGACATCTTTGTTTTCGAGCATCTGCTGAGCGACCGTGACCGCTCGTGATGCCGATAAATCCCAATTCGAACGATAATTGACATTGGCAATAGGAATATCGTCAGTATGTCCGGAAACCTGAATTTTACCTTTCGCTTCGATGACAGCGGCGGTGATTTTATCCATGACTGCGGAAAATCCGGGCTGAAGATCGGTACTGCCGGAAGCAAATGAGCCTTTTTCCTGAATTCGTATGACAATGGTCAGGTCAATGGTTTCTACCATGATCTGGCCTTTTTGGATTTCCTCTTTCAACAACTGTTTAATCTTCTCGGCTTCAGCTGCAATTTCGCGGAGCTTGATTTCCAGGAGTTGTTTTTTCATTTCTTCGATATTAGCGCCGAGAGTTGGCGATTGCTGGACTGTTGTCTGCCTGACTTCATTTGCTATGGTGGGTTCTGTTTGTGCCGGAGAAAAGTCCTGGGCGATGACGCTGGTACCCATCGGCGAGTCAGGTTGGGTAATTTCGTTTTGCACACCAAACGCCTCCCTTATAGAACCGGCTACTTGTTTGAATTTTTTCGCATCCTGGGTTGCTGTTGACAGCATCAATACAAAAAAACACAGCAGCAAAGTGCACAGATCTGCAAACGTTGCCAGCCAAGCCGCTGATTTACGTGGGGGACACTTGGGACATTTATCAGGCATGTTGCATCACTCGCCGTCTTTTTTGCGTTTTTTATTGGAAATATAAGAGGTTAATAATGTTTCCAGTATTTTTGGATTTATGCCTTCCTGAATGCCGTTAATGATTTCAACAATCAGCTCCATATTGGTTTGCTCATAGAGCAGCACCGAGGACAGCTTATCGATAATGGGTATGGCGAAACAGTTGGCTACCATTGCACCGTAAAGCGTCGTTAACAGCGCTACCGCCATGGCGGGGCCGATACTGGCCGGGTCAGACATATTGGACAGCATCTGCACCAGACCCACCAAGGTTCCGATCATGCCCATCGCTGGCGCCAGATCAGCAACGCCTTGCCATAAATATTGGCCGGCTTCATTGCGGGAAATCATTTGGTCTATTTCTTTGATCAGCATTTTCCTGACTAAGGCAGGGTCATGCCCGTCGACACACAGGCTGATGCCCTTTTTTAAAAAGGGATTGGAAATTTCTTCATTGTCCAGTGCCAGCAAGCCGGTTTTTCTCGCCACCACGGAAAGGTGCATTGCAGCTGCAATCAGGAGTTGGGGATCTTCTCTTTTGTTGAAAAAAGCTTTTCCCACCACGGCAAATGAACGGGAAAATTCATTCAGCGGAATACGCATTAGCGATACGCCGAAGGTACCACCAAAAACAATCATGATAGAAGGCATATCGACAAATAACATGATGTCGCCACTTGTGGTAATGGCGGCAAAAATGATGCCTACGCCCAGCACGAAACCGACTAGAGAAGCGATATCCATTATCGGTTTCCGTAGGTTACTGAATGCATAAAGTCAACATTGTTTTTTTAAAAAATCTTTGCTGATACGGCTTCTCCTTGACGAGAATAAAACTATCAATAGACATATATTAAACCCATCAAAAACAATAGAGATAAAAAACAAGTTCAGGCAACAAAGTCTTGTGCAGAAATTCAGTCACCAAAAACTGATAAATTATACTGTAAATAGTTTAATTGTACTCATCGCATATCAAGATTCAGCAATGCTCATTATGACCCAAACCTATCCGATTTCAGGCTTAGGAGGCAGAAGGATTCGTCTTTCAGGTGTATAAGGCCGGCTTTAACGCGCCGTAACCCGACATAGGAAGCAGGGATAAGCCGGGTTACGCTGAAGTCATAAAAGCGCTAGATCGTTGGTTTAGCTGCTTTACAGGCTGACGCCTGAGGAAGTATGAATTGAGCGAGGTTTGCCCCCTAAGGTATCTGCGAGACTCAAGCAAAGCGGACACTTAATCGACTCAAAACATTTCGAACGGGGCATGTTGCCCCGTTCGGTTTGGGTGGCAAACTGTAGGTCGTTACCCAAAGGGCGGGCGGGGTGTTGATTTCAGGGAATGTCATTTATTTTTACCATGAAGAGTATGAAGGGCTTGAAGAATTTACCGTATTGACTTCCTGCATTTATTATATGAATTCAAGTGAATTAGAAATCCTTATTCGACAAATGCTCTTTCCTTCATTATCTTCATGTCCTTCATGGTAAAAAAACAAGTTATAAAGTGGATAAGGGATCAATAATAGACATTGTTACGCATCAGCACCCGGTGAGCGGCTGTGCAATATACCGATTTATTGCGTGTTTTTTGTGGATCCATCGCCGCTTTAGGATAGAGCTCTAACCTTATTCACCCCATAACCACCGCTTGCCGCTTTGCCCCCCAGTTACCCGGCTTTGGCTTGAACACCCCGGCGCAGCGCTCGCCGCAAAAGCGGCAATTTCCGGATGCATCCAGATTCCATTCGGACAATTCGTACCAGTCGCGGCCTATCAGCAGTTTTTTGCACTTGTGGCAATAGGTGCTGTCTGCGGACTTGTCATGCACGTTGCCCACATAGGCATAACGCACGCCGTTTTTGATCGCGATGTTTCGCGCCAGCAATAACGATGATAGCGGCGTAGGCGGCTTGTCGCGCATCTTCCAGTCCGGATGAAATGCGGAAAAATGCATCGGCACATCCGGGCCCAGATTCTCTACGACCCATTGGGTCATGGCTTCCAGTTCCGCTTCAGAATCGTTCTCGTCAGGAATAATCAACGTCGTCAGTTCCAGCCAGACCGAGGTTTCATGCTTGATATATTTCAGCGTTTCTAAGACCGGCTGCAGATGTCCGCCGACAATCTTGTAATAAAAATGCTCGGTAAAGGCTTTTAAATCGATATTCGCCGCATCCATCCATTGGTAAAATTCGGCCCTGGGTTCAGCGCAGACGTAACCTGCGGATACTGAAACTGATTTTATACCCAGGCTGCGACAGGCCTGCGCGGTATCAATCGCATATTCATGGAAAACCACCGGGTCGTTATAGGTATAAGCGACGCTGTCGCAGCCGTGATCAAATGCCGACTGGGCTATCGCATCGGGCGATGCCTTGCTCATCAGGGTATCCATTTCCCGCGATTTACTGATGTCCCAATTCTGACAAAAATTGCAGGCCAGATTGCAACCGGCGGTACCGAAAGAGAACACCGAAGTGCCGGGTAAAAAATGGTTCAGCGGTTTCTTTTCAATAGGATCAATCGCAAAACCGCTGGAGCGGCCGTAACTGGTCATCACAATCTGGTCGTCCAGATTCTGTCTGACAAAGCACAGGCCGCGCTGGTCTTTATGCAGTTTGCAAAACCGGGGGCAAAGGTCGCATTGCACGCGACCATCGTCCAGGGTATGCCAGTAACGGGTTTTTACGGTGTCTTTGCTAACAAATTCAGTCATCATTATTCTCCTGGTTTCGTTGATAAACGCCGCTCTACTGATGCGGCAACTATTTTGATTCAGGGGGCGAGCTGTGGGTATTGGTTTATAAAAATTTAATCGTCCAGCATGACTGATCAACGGGATAAAATAAATGATTTTCGTCGGTTTAAGTAATGCTACGTATAGCTGTCAGGCGGCTTTGAATCTATTATCCTGTGCCATATAGGGTGAAGGTTTACGCTGCAAAGCGTTTTCGCGATTGAGTAGTTTGTTAATCAGTCAAAAACACTTAAGTGTTACTATTTTGCGGTCTGAAACACCGGAACTGCCACCAGAACTTTCCGGCAATGGCTACCCTTAATGCCGTTGTCCGGATTAACTAACAGGACAAGCTAATGAATAGACAGCCCGCCGTAGCAGGTTCTTTTTATCCTGCAAATCCAGAACAGCTCCATCTGATGGTGGATCAGTATTTAAACAATGCCGCAAGCGGTGAAAAGGTTCCAAAAGCCATCATCGTGCCTCACGCCGGCTATATATATTCCGGTTCGATTGCCGCAAGCGCCTATGCCCGGTTAATAAAAGCCCATGACCGAATAACCCGCGTGGTGCTGATCGGGCCCTCTCATCGCGTCGCTTTTAGAGGCTTGGCGGTCAGCAGGGCGGAAACCTTTACCACGCCTTTGGGTAACGTCCCGGTAGATCAGGAGGCAGTGAAAACCATAGTCCAACTGCCTTTTGTTGAATATCTCGAGCAGGCGCACACCTTTGAACACAGCCTGGAAGTGCATCTGCCTTTTTTACAGGAAGTGCTGGATAACTTTGACATCGTGCCCATTGTTGCCGGTGACGCATCGCCGGGACAAGTCAGTCAAGTGCTTGATGCGCTGTGGGGCGGCGATGAAACGCTGATTGTGATCAGTTCCGACCTGAGTCATTATCATGATTATGCACGCGCTCAGCAGATGGATAAAGCCACCAGTCGACTCATAGAAAAGTTGCAATATGAGCATCTCGCCTCCGAATCCGCCTGCGGTAAAGTGCCGGTCAGTGGACTGCTAAAACTGGCGCGGGAAAAATCGCTGTCGGTTAAAACCATCGACCTGCGTAATTCCGGCGATACCGCGGGCGATAAAGCCAGCGTGGTGGGCTACGGCGCTTATGTCATTGAATAAGGACAATCGCCAGCGGCTGCTGGATTTGGCGAAAAACTCCATTCGGCAGGGTTTACAAACAGGTCGACCGATAAAAATCGACTTGACGGACTATCCTAGAGAATTAACAGAGCCGCGCGCCACCTTTGTGACCTTGGAAATAAACCATCAACTGCGCGGCTGTATCGGCATGCTGGAAGCGGTCAGGCCGCTGGCTGAAGATATTGCCGAAAATGCCTATTCCGCCGCCTTTAAGGATCCGCGCTTTCCGCCGCTGACAGCTGAGGAACTGGATAATTTGGACATCCATTTATCGATACTCACGCCTGCTGAACCGGTAACGTTTGGTTCCGAACAGGACTTGCTAGCCCAATTGCGACCCGGCATAGACGGCTTAATATTGGAAGAGCCGGAAATCTACGACGTTGCGAACAAGCGCGAACAGCTACCACCGAGAATAGACGGTTTAACATTGGAAAGAGGTCGCCGACGCGGAACCTTTCTGCCTTCGGTATGGGAGCAATTGCCGGAGCCTGAACAATTCCTGCGGCATTTAAAACAAAAAGCCGGATTACCGGCCGACTACTGGTCAAAAAATATCCGCATTTACCGCTACCAGGCCGAAATAATAGGCTGAGAGTAATAATCAGCACCGGTAAATATAACTTGTTTTTATGACCATGAAGGACATGAAGGACATGAAGATAATGAAGAAAAGAGACTTGGGGGATTTGTCAAACAAGGATTTCTAATCCATTTTACTGTAAGGCTATGAAAGCAAGGACTAAAAAATTTTGTTTTATAAAATCATCGCTATAGAAAATGCAGGAAGTCAATACAGTAAATTCTTCAAGTCCTTCGTGCTCTTCATGGTAAAAAACAAATGACATTCCCTGAAATCAACTCCCCATCACAGCAAGCCATGCTCCGCAAACGAATAGGGTTGCCCGTCACCGATAATAAAATGATCCAGCACCCGGATGTCGAACAAGGCTAATGCCTGCTTAAGTTTCTCCGTTATCTGTTTATCGGCTTGGCTGGGTTCGGAAATACCGGACGGGTGGTTATGGGCAAAGATCACCGCCGCCGCATTATGGCGCAACGCCTGCTTGGCGACTTCCCTGGGATAAACGCTGGCGCCATCTATGGTGCCTCTGAATAATTCATCCAGTTGTATGACCCGGTGTTGATTATCAAGAAATAAACAGGCAAATACTTCGTAGCTGTAACCGCGCAGTTGAGCGCTAAGATAAGATCGGGTAAGTTCCGGACTGGTTAGCGCATCGCCGCGTTGCAGCGCTTCTTTAAAATGCCGTCTGGCCATTTCCAATACGGCCTGGAGCTGGGCATAAGTGGCATCGCCCAGGCCTTTGGCCTCACAAAAACGTTGCTGTTCGGCACCTAATAGGGCGCTCAGTGAGCCGAAATCGGCCAGTAGCTCACGCGCCAAGTCAACTGCCGATTTGCCGGGGGATCCGGTGCGCAGAAAAATAGCCAGCAGTTCTGCATCGGTTAAGGCGGCCGAGCCACGTCGCAGTAGTTTTTCTCTGGGCCGATCTTCTGCCGACCAATCCTTAATGGACATCAGTCTCACCTTATAGGGTTGCGATTTAAGCATGGAAGAATTTCTGTAGACTTGCCATAATACCAGCTTTGTTCACGTTTCAGGACCTTACTATTAACAAGCATATTTTATTGGCTGTCAGCGGCGGCATTGCTGCGTATAAGTCGGCTGAGCTGGTCAGGTTGTTACGCAAGCAAGGGGCAGAGGTGCGCGTGGTGATGACCCGCTCAGCCATGCAGTTTGTGAGTCCGCTGACTTTTCAGGCGTTGTCCGGAAATCCTGTGCATAGCGAATTGCTTGATGCGGATGCAGAGCATGCGATGGGGCATATCAGTCTGGCGCGCTGGGCCGATGCGTTGGTTATCGCTCCGGCAACGGCCAATACACTGGCAAAATGCAGCCATGGTTTGGCTGACGATTTATTATCAACACTGTATCTGGCGGCGACCTGTCCGGTTTACGTTGCCCCGGCCATGAACCAGGCTATGTGGCATAAAACAGTCACCCAGGAAAATATTCACAAACTCAAAAGCCACGGCGTTACGGTGATCGGCCCCGAACCAGGCGAGCAGGCTTGCGGTGAAACCGGCTTCGGCAGGATGTCCGAACCTGCGGAAATTTGCCGATGTTTACTGGCTGAACCCGGCATTCAGTGTTTAAGCGGGCTTAAGATTTTAATCAGTGCCGGGCCTACCCGTGAACCTTTAGATCCGGTTCGTTACCTCACCAATCGCAGTTCCGGGAAAATGGGTTATGCGCTGGCCAATGCGGCCTTAAAAGCCGGGGCAAAAGTAACGCTGGTCAGCGGCCCGGTGGCACTGACAGCGCCTGATAATGCGGAGCTTATAAGCGTAGAAACTGCGGCGCAAATGTATACGGCGGTTATGTCCAAAGCCGCAGAACATGATATTTACATAGGGGCCGCAGCGGTTGCCGATTACAGCCCGGTCATGTTGGAACAACAGAAAATAAAAAAACAAAGCGAACAAATCACGCTAACGTTACAAAAGACCCGAGATATTTTGGCGGAAGTGGCTCAACTGACTCCCCGTCCGTTCACGGTCGGATTTGCCGCTGAAACCCATGATCTTGAACACTATGCGCAAGATAAATTGGCGAGAAAAAAGCTGGATATGATTGCAGCAAACTGGGTAGGACGCGATATAGGCGGCTTCGATAGCGAACAAAATGCATTGCAGGTTTTCTGGAAACAAGGCCAAAAAAACCTGACGATGACCGATAAAAACCAATTGGCCGAGCAATTAATCAGCTTGATTTCAGAGAGAATGGAACTTAACAAAACATGAAAAAAATACAGCTTAAAATTCTGGATGGCCGTTTAGGCAAAGATATCCCGTTGCCGGAATATGCGACAGCGGGTTCGGCGGGCTTGGATTTACGCGCCTGCCTGGATGAGGCGGTCGAGTTAAAGCCGGGTGAAACGCTGTTAATTCCAACCGGTCTGGCCATCCATATTGACGATCACCAATTAGCGGCCGTTTTATTGCCCAGATCCGGCCTGGGGCACAAACACGGCATTGTTTTGGGCAATCTCGTGGGACTGATTGATTCGGACTATCAGGGACAGGTTTTTGTTTCCTGCTGGAACCGGGGCGACACCGCTTTTACCATTAATATTGGCGAGCGCATCGCACAAATGATTTTTGTGCCGGTGGTGCAGGTGGAATTCGAACAAGTCGCCGAGTTTGATCAAAGTTTGCGCGGCTCCGGCGGCTTTGGTCATACCGGTCGTCATTAAGCTGTTTTTCTTTCGGATAGAGGCATAAACATGGTACGACTATTTTCTTTATTGTCAGCGTTTGCTGTGTTAATGGTTCTGACTGCCGGTGTGGGCGTTTACTGGATCAGTGCGGCCCAAATCGCCCAAGCAAAGCGGGACTCAGCGGCGGCCGTTGCAAAAAGTGTCGCAGTAGGCATTAGCGCACAGGTCAATTTGCTGACCAATACGCTTGAAAAAATGGCGCTGGATCCGGTCGTGTCGGCTGCGGTTATTCGTGCAGACACAACCGAATTAACCACAGTGGCCGCAACACTTGAAAAGCATTTGCCCAATGCCCTGAAAGTGCGGCTGTTATTGCCGGGCGTCAGTGAGCTTGATGATATAAGCATCCCTAAAATGGGTTATGCCGATCTGGATATGGTACGGGAAACATTGACCAAAAATCAATTGCCGGCAATACAAGGCGATAACGGGCCTGACAGGCATCTGGCGATAACACGCAGGATTATGCACAATGATCAGGTGGTTGGCGTCATTCTGGCCAGTTTGAACTATGACTTTATTAGTAAAACCGTACAGGCAGCGGAACTAAAAGGTGGACATCTTGAATTAAGACAGGCCGAACTGGTATTAGGTGCAGCCGGTGAACCGGCCAGTGCAGCATTGAGCGATGACGCGCAAAAAATAAAGGTAGCTAACACCGGCTGGGAACTGCATTACCAGGTTGCCGACAGTGCAAGCTCCACTGGACTGGCTTTCATCGTCGGGATGATCGCTGTTTCTGCCTTACTGGCGCTGCTGGCTTTTTTTATGGGGTACCGGAAGCTTTCAGCACTGCTGACACAAGATCTGGGCAGTGTGCTGAAAGCCTATAAAGATATGATGAAGAATAGGTTACAGGGCACTTACCCCGTTAAGCTGACTGAAATGAATGCGGTTGTTTCAACTCTGGTTCAGTTTAAACGGGTTATGGATAATCAGGACATCGATGTGATCAGTGGCAATAATGCTATTGATTTAGAAATGAGCCGTTTTTTCGATGAGTCTGAGGATCTGGTGACTGCAGGAGCTCGAACCAAGGGCGTTAATTTTAATAAAGCTGTTACGGAAAAAATCCAGCCAGCCAAGCTGGAAATAGTTGACCATACCGTACCTGACTCCTTTGACATGTCTCAGTCGGTAAACAAAAAATAGCTAAGAGCGGGGAGTCGCTATTTTTGCGACAGCTTTTATGGGCATCCCTGCCCAACAAGCGGCAAAAATCACGCGACCGCTGATGCCTGCGGTTGCCCCAGCCGTCCTGGTCACTCGATCGCTACCCAACAAGGGGTAGCTCACATGCTCTCCAATGACTCGACGCGATGTCGGAAAGCCTGTATTTTCACTACGCAAAAAGACGCTTCGTGAAAACACATGCACTATCGCTTCTGGGGACTACTCGACTCCTGTCTCGCAGCGCATGCATTGTTTTTTGGACTTACGATATCAGGGACATCGTCGGCAAGAGGCTGACTAAAGGTATCGCCAGAGCGACTCTATAACTCGATGTTCAAGTTTTTAAGCTTAGAAATACAGCCGGAAAACGGGTAAGCTAATCAGTGTAAACTGCCACGTATTTCAACACCATGTTGATGTACGAGCCGGCACACTTTATAAAATCGTTTGTCACTGATTTAGATGCAGCCCTGGGAAAGCTAAAGTCCAATGCCAGGCTGACGCACCTACAAAAGACTTGGCTAGGATTTTGTTTAACGGGGATGTTACTGACC
>NZ_JAWPOH010000024.1:0-52583 GCF_037671525.1 Methylobacter svalbardensis | reverse complement strand
TTGCGTCTCTGCCCAACCTTGACATGATTCAGGTATGCTTGATTTTGGCGACTTGGCTAGGTTTTCGATTAGCTTTATGGCTCTATTCTTTAGTCGTTTATCACCTAAATCTAAATTACGAAATTCTCTATTTGCCCAATTCATAGCTAAAATGATTCTACTTTACTAAATCTTAACAACTTGTGTGTAAGGAGATGGGTTTAGATTGGTAATGTATACGATTGTCTTCATGACGCAAGCACAAAAAGATGCTAAAAAGATATATGCCAGCGGGCTTAAAAACAAAACCTTAAAGTTAATAAACATTATCAGTGAAAATCCGTTGCAATACCCACCTGACTTTGAATATTTAAAAGGCGACATGAAAGGCCTTATCAGCAGACGAATAAACAAACAACACCGTCTTGTCTACGAAGTTATAGAAACAGAGAATTTGACGTATGTGGAGCCATTACGAATAGACAAATAGTCTCAAAACAAAGCCCTCTATTCATTGTTTAGCATTTAACATAAGCGCCATCATGCGCCGCCGGAGGACGACGGAAAAAAGGAGAAAAGAGGAAGAAAAAAGCGGGTTTCAATCGAGTCTGACCCCATTGACTGTTTGCATTGGTTTTTCTTAAACAGGAAAGAACGCTTTGAGGATTAAAGTCAAAATACCACCAAGCACCAAACCTACCATCCATTTAATAACTATCAATTCGCGCTCCAGGCGATTTATATCCGATTTTGTCGACAACTGCGAATCCATTGCTTCAGAAAAAGCAGTTACCAATGCTTCCGCCTCCGCTTTAGCCTGTGCTTCAGGAACACCTCCAGCCTTAAGTTTTTCAACAAACATTTAAGGTATCAAATGTAATTGTTGCCATAACACACTCCATCAAATTCAGTACGACGATTAGTTTAACATACATACAAATAAACAAACCGTGCCTCAGGTTTCAAATCCGGTTAATTTAACATAACCCCAATTATGAGAAGCTTATTTTACTCTGACCCCAATTATTCCGGCTTATAAAATCTTTACCAACGTAGCAACTGCTCCTATTGCAACAACCATTAACCCGCCTAATTTGATAATCATGCGCTGTTCCAGTTGAAGCAATCGCGCATCCAGTCTTTCATTTAATCGTTCTTCCATTTGTTTTAGGTCTTCACGAGTAGCAACTTCTTTCAAATTCAACTCAAAAACTTCTGCTAGCGCTTCTGCTTCAGCCTCTGCTATCCGTGATTCGGCTCCTGCCGCTTTTAGCCTATTAGCATACTTTAAGGTATCAAACGTAATTGCAGCCATAACCAAATACTCATCAAAAATCACTAAAACCAAAGTATAACACAACAAAAAGCCCTATTGATAACTCCCCACCGATTATTCCTTCATTTGATTTAACATAACCCCAATTATGAGAAGATTATTTTACTCTGACCCCAATTATTTTCCCACGCGGGAGCGTGGGAACGAGGAACATCAAGCTCAGTATCAAGGGCTCCCACGCTCCCGCGTGGGAGCCCATACCGGCTTTGTGTGTGTGGGAATGAGGAAGTTACGCGATGGACATGGTCGAACCGCCGGTGAGGGTTGCCAGCGTAGTGATGCCGCTCAATTGGATCAACTGGTCATCGGCATTGCCGGCGGCGGTGCCGGCGTAATAGACGTAGGTGTTGCCACCGTCAACGAACATCCCGACCGATCCGGCCACATCAAGTTCAGTATCGGCTTGAACCGCAGCAATCTTCAGCGCCAGGGTGCTGTCATCGGCGTGAAAGCCAATCAGGCCGCCGGCAGTCGTTTGCACGTTGGCGCCCGCGACCAGATCCGTTGCATCAACAGCCAGCACCGTGGTGGTAGCGCCAAAGGTCAGGATATCCGTACCGCCAACGTTAAAGTCGGTGATACTATCCATCGACACGCCGATAATCGAATCGTTAGCGCCAAAGACAAAGGTATCGACGCCGCCGCCGCCGGTCATTTTATCCGCGCCAAGGCCGCCGGTAATCAGGTCACTTCCCAGACTCGCCACGATGGTATCGTTACCGGCGCCGGTGCTAATGGTATTGATGGTGCCGGCCGCCGCCGTGGTGGTGACGGTATCGTTGCCGGCACCGGTGGTAATATGCTGTAGGCCCGAAGTGGAGATCGCGGTCACGGCGGTATCAGCGGTGTTGGTGCTGGTAATCGTCTGCGTGCCTGAATTGGCTGTGGCGTTCACCATAGTAAGACTTGCGCCGTTACCGCCCGCATCGCCAATAGTCTGCGCTCCGGCGCCGGTGGTGGTGGCCGACACCAGGGCAAGCCCTATGCCTTTAATGTCCAATGCCCCGGCGTCGGATATTGCTGTCACTGTTGTCAGACCTGAACCGGTCACAAGGGTCTGCGCACCGGCAACGGAGGTGGTGTTGAGCACTGCCTCTCCGGTAAAGGTGCTCATGTCAAGCGTAATCGCACCGGCGCCCGACGTCGTTGTCGTCAGCGCCACGCCTGCCGCGAATGCCGCTTCAAAGTTAACGCCGGTGGTCAGGGTTTGTGCGCCATCACCGGTGGTGTTGATGACGACTTTTTCGATATTGCTAAGCCCCGTCCACAGGGTGTCAGGCGGGGTAATGGCTACATCGATAAGATGGTCGATTTTCAGCGTATCGATACCGCCAAGTCCATCGATAATATCGTCAACACCCAAGGTATCTGTCGCTACGCCGCCATCATAGGTCGCGTTAAAGGTGTCATTACCGGCAGTTCCGGCAAGGTTGTCTCCGCCCGTAGTGAGCGTAAAAGTCTGCCCAGGATTATCCGCAGTCCCAGCCACAATAGCAGCCACAATAGCAGCCAAAGACGCTTGCTGCGTCGCTAAAGAAGCATCGTCCGTCACAGCCGACAACCAGGTTTTAGCCGCCGCATAATTATAAGCCACAAGTTCAGGAGCTGTTTCCAATGCCACAGTAAACGCAGTAGCCGCTATCACTTTATTGTTGAAAGTGGTTAAATCGGTGGTTAGCGCGCCGGCGGCAATATGGGTAACCGCGTCGCTAACCGTCATTCTGCCATCGTCCAAGGCCTTAGCCCAAAATGCCGAGCCTTCGTCTTCAGCGGGGCGGCCAAACAGGTTTTGATAAATGGTGTTGACAACAGCGACGTTACTCATGCCGGCGAAAGCCGCGACATATTCAGGTGATTGGCTAAAGGCGGCGCTAATGGGCGCGGTGTTGCCGGCGTTGTTGGCAACAACACCCTCCCAGTACGCCAAACCGGCAGGATCGGCAGGACGGTTGAAATATGCCACATACAGTTTTTGTACAGAATCCGTGTAAATACCCATGAATAGATCTCCAGTAATTAAAAAATAAATGTTTAAAGAATTAAGAGATTAGAGATTTTTGTTAGGAAGAAAACCTATAGTGCGTTTGTATCTCAGGGTCTGACCCCTTTTATGCATTCTTGCAGGACAAGCCAAAGCCTCCTCAATCCAGCTAAAGCAAATCCGCCGTTTTGCGATTCCTTTTTTCGCATGATCAGTTAACAAATATTCCATATTTTTGATAATTACACCATTCACTGCAAAATACAAATCAAATATCAGCTAAAAGGCTCAATTAATTTAACATAACATCCCATTATGAGAAGCTTATTTTACTCTGACCCCAATTATTCTGAATTTTCAATCGAGTCTGACCCCATTGGCTTTCTTTATTTTTTTAGTGATTTCTCATATGCTTCTTAAACTCATAATACGAGTCCCACGCCAAATATCCAACAAAAACAACAAATACCAAACCCATAATAAACATAACAAGTGAATTAAGCATCTTCCAACTCCCTAATTAAATTCTTAATAAAACGATACTGAAAAACACCAAATATTGCTGCCCCCATAACACCTGAAAGTGCTAGCAATAAAATGAATAAAGGTACATTTAAAAAGTTTGAAGCAGACCAACCAATCAACCCAACAATTACGGCGAGCGCCGCAAAAAACATTTTCTCATGAAAAGAAATATCAGCTTTTATTTTATCTAATTTGCTCATAGGTGAATACTACATCATTAAAAATACACTGTCAGTTTAAACATAAACAACGTAGCCATTACAATTCCTCCAATTCGTTAAAATGACGCTCAATCTTTCTGCTTATATCCATACAAACATAGAGCAAAAAAGGTAACAGTAAGCCCCCATATAAAATAGCATATCAATCGTGTTATCCAAATACAACTTGGACATACCAGCAACGTCAGCCACCATAACGGTGATTACAACCTTAAAAAGCTCTTTCAGCCAATCAATACGCGCCTTTATTATCAGAGACAAAACCTTAAATTTAACATAACCTCCCATTATGAGAAGCTTATTTTACTCTGACCCCAATTATTTCTATGAGAAGCTTATTTTACTCTGACCCCAATTATTTTGAAAAAGAGCCGTGGCTACTGGTTGTGTCGCCGTCTCTTAAAGACTACTCAGCCGTGCGTATCGTAAATTATTACCGCGCTCGGATGCAAATCGAGGAAGGAGGAAGGGTTTCGCGATACCAAGAGTACGCGTTATGGCTTAAATTTAACCCGTGAAAGCAGGATTCAATCCGACCGCAGGGCGAATCTATTATTGATCGCGGCGCTTATTATCTTTGTACTTTGGCTGGTGAGCCTGAGCCTAAAAGGCTCTGTCACTGAACGGCAGATCCGGGTTAATAGCGGATCAAAACGTTCGCCGTACTCCGTTATTTTTCTCGGTAAAATCGCCTGCCACTATGCTGTGTTTGACCTACCGGGTGATTATTTAGAGCTGGCGCAGGCGCTATTGGTCGGTTATTTTGAAAAATTAGAGAAAGGGTGATTTGTGGGGATACCTCAGAGTCTGACCCCATTGGTTCCTTGGTTGTGTGACCCCATTGACTCATTGGTTATCTTGTTCCAAGAGGAACAGAATATTCGTAAAGCGTTTCAGGTGCAATGTCGATGTCGCCGGGCCAAGTAACCGTACCGTAATCGACATGAGCTAACGAGAAGAATCCAGGATTCTCCAAGCGACGAAATACCGGGTAGTGCAAATAGGGTCTCATATCAAAGCAACGTCGCTCACCGCCACTGAAAGTCAGAAGCAAGACAAAATCAGACATAATCTCAACAGAATTAACGTTAATCATCGCCAGTCTTCTCAGCGCAAAGGATCAATCGAGAATACAGGCTGACCGCTCACCGCCAACGACCAATCCGCCATTAACTCATCTTCATGAATAGCGATCCACGCCTGCACCATGCGCAACTTTTTGGCGGGAATATCACCCTCCAGAAGATTTCCATCAGGAATGGAAATCACAGCTTGCACGCCCTGATACTCAATATGAAGATGGGGTAAGTGATGTTGCTGGGTATCCATAAACAGCATCCGGATAATGATCCCGTAAAACATACTAATAGTCGGCATGACCAAGAACCTCTAACAAAATAAGAGAAATAATTGTAGCTCAAATCAACGAAAAATAACATGAGTCTGCATGATTTAACATAACATCCCATTATGAGAAGCTTATTTTACTCTGACCCCAATTATATGATGCAATCTTTTAGCCGTACCATCAGGGACAACGAGTTGCTCAAATAACTTTGCAGGATAAAGATAATCTTCACCGGAATCATCAATAATCCGTAACATGCCATGCAATTCAATATCACTAACGACTTCATAAAGACGACCGATAGTTAGGTCATCTGTAGAAAAATCGCCTAATGCTGTTTTCTCCATACAAACAACAAACTTCATAACCACCTCTTTATTTTTAGCTTAACTTTTCCAATACCATGCGCTTCATACCAGTGTATTTCGGCCATAGCTACCTCACCATTGAAGTTCTCAACCGCTGCAATACCTTTTTTCTTACGCCAAGTCCCTTGTCCGTACCGTTGTCGAAGTTGATGGAGTTCACGAATACCATTACCTTCCGCAATGGTTTCAATCGCACATACTTGACCAATAATCTTGGGTAATTCTGACATAACCGAAGTATACCAGATAATTTGAAAGGGAAAAATATCAACTTATTCAACATCAGCGTAATATTATTTAACATAACATCCCATTATCGGCAGCGGACGGGAGAGGGAAAATCAAGCTGGCTGATCCCTTGATTTTTCTGGTTCCCATGCTCCTGCGTGGGAACCTATATGCCGTTGGTATGTTCTCCTTGTGTACCGTATGCATTCCCACGCGGTAGCGTGGGAATGCGGAAAAAGAGGGGGAAGATGTGTTTAAATGGGGATTTTTAAAGGGGTCTGACCCCTTTGTTGGTTTTGCTTTGTTTTTTGCTTGAGGTTTTGTTTGGCCTATTGACACCGGCAGGCTAATGGGTGACCCCTTTCTCATGGGCAGAAAAGCGCTACCCCGCTAGGGTCATTCTTCCGATAGCTTATAAACGGCAAATAACATCAAAGCAGCTGTCAACACCGCAATACCAACAATTGCAAATAAACCCATGTCCATAACTACAAATCCTTGATCTCTTTTGTTCTCTGAGAAATCTTGTTTATCAATAAAAAAATAACAGCCAATAAAAATACGGCAAATAATGTACCAAGCCAAAATACAGAATCTACATGATTATCATCAAATCGTTTGATTATTCCACTAACTACAATTATCAACATACCAAATGACAAACTCATCGCCACCCTTAATGTATTTAGAATTTCTTTAACTTCATCTAATTTACTCACAAAATTATCGTACACCAATAGAATTTTATTGTCAATTTAACATAAACCCATTATCGGCAGCGGAAAGGAGAGAGAAAAACGGAGGAGAAAACAACAAAAAACGGGGAATGAATGTGTTATTTTTTCTAAAGGGGTCTGACCCCTATGACCCCTATTGTTCCTAAAAGGCCCAATTAATTTAACATATCAGTCATTATGAGAAGATTATTTTACTCTGACCCCAATTATTACGCGGGAGCGTGGGAACAAGGAAAAAGAGGGGGGAAAGATCAAAGCAAGCAAAGACAAATGTCAAATGTAAGGCCTGACCCCGTTCTTTCCCCGGCTAATGTGTTTTTAATACAGGATAAATTAACACTACAGCGATCATTACAAATGCCATAATCATAAACAACGTAGCCATTACAATTCCTCCAATTCGTTAAAGTGACGCTCAATCTTTCTGCTTATATCCATACAAACATAGAGCAAAAAAGGTAACAGCAAGCCCCCCATATAAAATAGCACATCAATCGTGTTATCCAAATACAATTTGGACATACCAGCAACGTCAGCCACCATAACGGTGATTACAACCTTAAAAAGCTCTTTCAGCCAATCAATGCGTGCCTTTACTCCATCAATCTTTGCCACAATGGAACTCATAATTATAAAAATTATAATTATAACACAACACGAAAACAGCCCTATTATCAGAGACCAAATCTTAAATTTAACATAAACCCAATTATGAGAAGCTTATTTTACTCTGACCCCAATTATTTGAGCACCATCTACATCATAAAAATTGCTTAGAGAAATTAGCAATGGCGAGGGCGATAAGAGCGCCCATCATCCATTTGATCAGATTAAGATCGGCCTTGATGGGTGCAAGCTCGATCTGTAAATCCTTTTTAGTGACCAGTTCCGATTCTTCAATTGCCGCTCGCATTGCCTCGGTCAAACCCTCTGCTTGCTTTTGATCAAAGCCCGCCTCTTCCAATTTGCGAACAAATTTATGCGTGTCAAATGTAATCGTTGCCATAATAAGCCCCAGCAAATTTTAAGTTGTCTGTAGTATACCAAATAATTAAAGAAGAAAAACTCAATTGATTTAACATAAACCCAATTATGAGAAGCTTATTTTACTCTGACCCCAATTATTTTTGACCCCAATTATTTCTCTGACCCCAATTATTTTCGGAAGCAGAACAGCGCCTAAAGCCAGTATGGGTTCCCACGCAGGAGCGTGGGAACCAGACCAAACCCCGCCCCGCTTGAATCATAAATCAAAGACCTGACCCCGTCTTTCCCGCTAAACATAACATCTTAATCTTGACGCCACATACCCACAAAACGCAAAGCAAAAAAAAACCACCCAACCCCGTGAAGGATTGGATGGTTTATTTGGGTGCGATTAAACGATTACATACAGATTAGGCGTTTAAGCGCGTGGGCACGAACAGCATGTGCCCACCCTACATGGCTTCTTAAGCCGCAAAGAGAGTCGTTGCGCCAGAAGCTGTTGTGCTAAGTCCAGTTACTCCGGTCATGCCAACCAACTGGATTACTTCATCAGTACCTGCTGTGAAACCAGCCACTCCATCAATTTCGTGGGCAACATATGTGCTACCTGAATGCTCAAAGATCACGTAAGCATTGGCAACGTTATTATCACCAGCTGCTGAGAAAGCACCAGTAATCTTATCTGCAAGAGTGGCTGTTGCTGCCGCAGTTCCACCGAATGTCAGAATACCTTCTGTCACGGTACCGGTAAGATTGGTAACACCGGTTGCTGTGCTAGCTACGTTAATACCAATTGTAGCTGTACCAATAAGATTAAGCATGTCGCCAACAGTCGTGGAGGCAGAGTTGGTGAACCCAGTTACCTGCGGAAATAGCGTCGATGTATCATTGGTAGCCGCAGTAATTATTACTTGATCAGCCTTTTCTGTCGATGCGGACAGATTTACTGTATCACCACCACCAGTTAAAGTAAGCAAGTTAATTCCAGTACCGCCAGTAATAACATCATTACCTGTACCTGTTGTGGCTGTCAGCTTACCGGTGAAGGTACCTGCATTCAAAGTAACATTGGTACCAGAAATAAGACCTGTGTTTAAGTCTGCCGCACCTGAGATGTTAACAGTTGCGTTTGTATTAACTGTTAACCCAGATGCTGTACCCACACCCGCACCCGCAACCAAGGCGTTAGCAGTCGTTGTGCCAGCTGCATTAGCATTAGAGACAAGATTAACTACTTCATATGTGCTTGCAGCAATGCCAGCACCAACAGTAGTATCTGAAGCACCACCAGTAATATTCACACCACTCAGTGTAACGCTTAAAGCGTTAGCGCCATTGTCAACAATTGGTCCAAAACTTACACCTGCACCAGCAGCTTGCCCAGTTGTAGATTCCTGACCAGTAACTGACGCATCAAAAATAAATGTTTGAGTATTACTTGTATTTGTAACAGTCACCCCTGCAACAGAAGTACCAACAACAGTTGATTGTGTTGCGTTAGCAATAGCAGTAGTTACATCAAAAGATGACATTGCTGTAACCAATGAAGCATCTAAGGCCAAAGTCGAGACTGTTGCACCAGCAGCAGCATCCGCAGCACCTGCAAAACCTAATATTTCAAAGTTCTTTGCAGCACCATTAACACCCGTCGCAACAGTTGCAAACGCAGTAGTGTTGGCGTCAGATATAACTAACATGTCACCAGTACCAGCGCCACCGTCCAAAACCTGAGTTTTGACAATTGAAGCACCTGTCATTGTTAAGCTATCGTTAGCTGTTCCACCCGTGAATGCAAAAGTTGATGCTTGTGTACCAGCTGCAACATTAACAACAACCCCACCCGTATCTGTTGAAGCATTGATCGTTGTTACTTTTGCAGCCATCGCAGCTGACTCTGTCAAAGTCAGCTTGGCAGCACCAGCAAGATTCAGAGTGGTAATAGCAGCACCTGTAGTGTTTGCCAAGTTAACAGTACTAGCAGAACCGGTTCCTGTGATGGTTGCGGAAGTTACTTTGCTACCAGTAGTGTCAATAGTAACGGCACCAGTAGTAGTGTTAGTTTGAACCACACCATTCAAAGTTACGTTTTCTGTAGTATCTGTTGTTGATGCTAAAACAAATGTAATATTGTTAGTAGCTGTAATAGCTGCGCCAATTGTGTTTATTGCAACAGCCTGGCCAGCCAATGTGAGTGTATCAGTAGAGTCTGCACCAATAACCGCGCTGTATGGAGTATCAAGAACAAGGCCTGTCAATCCTGTAACAGCTGACACATCTAAATTCACACCAGTACCAGTACCAGCTAAATTGTTTATGTTTATAGTTTCAATACCTGTAATATTCGCCGCAGTGAATATTGAGCCAGCAGCTAAACCATCACTATAGATCTTTAGCGTATCATTACCACCACCACCATTGATTGTATCCACAGCGGTCAGCGTGTACTTAGCAGCACCGGCTGTATTGTCTGCAGTAATAGTATCGATACCAGAAGTACCAACAATGTTATCCACACCAGTAGTGAGCGTAAAAGTCTGCCCAACATTAGCATCAGGCGTCGCAGTCACAATAGCAGCCACAGTAGCATCCAAAGACGCTTGCTGTGTCGCTAAAGAAGCATCGTCTGTCACAGCAGACAACCAGACTTTAGCCGACGCATTGGCGGTAGCGCCGCTATAAGCCAAAATTTCTGCAGTCGTATCGAGTGCTACGGTAAACGCCGTAGCAGCCGTCACTTTATTGTTGAAAGCGGTTAAATCGGTGGTTAGCGCGCCGGCGGCAATGTTAGTCACCGCGTCGCTGACAGTCATTCTGCCGGTGTTTAAGGCCAAAGACCAAAATTGCAGGCCGGCAGGCTCAGCGGCACGGCCAAACAGATTTAAATAAATAGTGTTGACAACGGCATCGTTGTTCATGCCGGCGAAAGCCGCTACATATTCAGGTGATTGGCTAAAGGCGGCGCTAATGGGCGCGGTGTTGCCGGCGTTGTTGGCAACAACGGTTTCCCAGTAGGCTAAGCCGGAAACATCGGCAGGACGGTTGAAATATGCTACATACAGTTTTTGTACAGATTCTGTGTAAATACCCATGAGTAGAGCTCCAGTAATTAAAAAATAAATGTTTAAAGAATTAAGAGGTTAAGAGATTAGAGATTTTTGTTAGGAAGAAAACCTATAGTGCGCTTGAAGTTGAAGTAAGCCGTTTCATGTGCTTTCGCCGCACATCAAAATGCATAAACAGGTTCTTATCCTGCATACGGGGGTAATTATTGCACGCACAATTATCAATCTGCAAGTATTTGGTGTTTTTTTTGGAGCTTTTGCTGATGCATTCATATTGACTTAAGGAACACCGCTGCCGTTTCGGCAATTACGTTACCCTACCCGGCTTGGCCCTTCGACAAATTCAGGGCGAACGGTTGGCCGACAGGAAATGTATCACGAATCGGCGCTTAGGGCACCGAATAATTTTTTTCAGGGCTTTATTTGGCGTTGACCTGCCCTTTAAACCTAAAAACCGCAGTTAGTCCACGAAAAGCACGAAAGACACAAAAGAAATCAGTATGTTGTATTACACAGTCATTCACCCTTTGGGCATAGCTATCTACACAAGCCCGTAGGATGTGCTGAGGCACGAAGCGCATCACTCGCGAACGATGCGCTTCACGTTGTTCAGCACATCCTATGGCCCTCCGTAGGAGCGGGCCGCGCCCGCGATATTTGCACAGCGATTGCAGAGTTGTAGCACCATCATCGCGGGCGCGGCCCGCTCCTACAACGCTTAACTTAATGGCAGTGAAGTTAAAGAGTAGGGGCGATCCGGCACGACTTGCATGGATGCAGGAGGTAGAGCAACGCAGGAGCAGTTGCCGAGGTCGCCCGCATTGCGATAATTCTGATGTATCGTCAATGATGTGCTTCACGTTGCTCTATCTCCTGCATAATCCAAAGGAATGTGGTGAATGCAGCCGTAGGGTGTGCCGGATCGCCCCTACCCTGTATCGCACAACGGGAAAATAACTTGTGTAGATAGCTATGCCCTTTGGGTGACGATCTACAACTTGGTATCTCTTTGAATATTTTCGTGCTTTTTGTGTTTTTCGTGGATCAAATGATTTTTCTAGGTTAAAAGGGCTTCGATGTGTCGGGTTACACCTTCGCTAATCCAACCTACCGTCTTTTTTAAACAGACCGATTTGTCGGCAACCGTGTTGCCGGATCAGGACATCGAGCAGTTGTTGGGTACTTTGTTGCCAGGTGAGCCAGGGCATCCGGGTGGATGCAGGGACCCGTCCTTCGGCGTACTGCTCTTGCCAATCGAGCAGGGCGTCGGCGAGCGCCTGCGGGCTGTTGCCGCTGAAGTAATAGGCGTGGCTACCTGCGACTTCGATAAATACCGGCAGGTCGCGGGCGATGATGGGCAGTTGGTGCTGGGCGGCTTCGATCAGCGGCAGGCCGAAGCCTTCGCCTTCGGAGGCTGCCAACAACGCGCTGGCGGCATGGTAAAGCTCAATCAGTAATTCGTCGCTGATGCCTTGAAACCAGAACAGGCGGTGGCCGTTTTCGGGGTGATTTTTCAGGCGCTGTGCCAGCTCGTCGACCATCCAGCCTTGATTGCCGACGATGATCAGGTTGACGGCCCGGTTTTGTTGCCAGAGGATTTCGCAGGCGGCCAGTGCTTGGGCATGACCTTTGCGGGGCTCTACGGTGCCGACCATCAGCAGGTTAGTCTGTCCCTGGAATTGTTGCATAATGCGCTGTTGTTGGGCGCTGATGCCGTAGCTGGGCGCGCTGGCGAGAATGTCGGCGCCGAGGTGGAAATGGCCGATATGCAGGGGGATGACCGGGCTGTCGGTGGCTGCGGTTTGCACTCCGGCATTTTGGGACTGGGCGCTTAGCCAGGCCATCAATTCGTCGGCGACCGCTTGCGATATGCAGACCAGTCCGTGAGCTACGCCGGCGATGGTGTCTAGCCAGGCATGGAAGTGGCGTTCGGTGTCGGCAGGAAAGACGTCGGGACGCAGCACCGGCAGCAGGTCGTAGACGACGAAGTAGATCTGGATGCCGCGGCGGCGTAATCGGGCCAGGATGTTCTGGTTGCGATGGCTGCCGTCGAGGTAGAGGTCTAGCCCCAGGAAGATGTCGCAGGGACTGAACTGAACGGCGTCGTCGATCAGGTCTATTGGCGTTTCGCCGATGAGTTCGACGGTGTAGCGGCGGGCATGGCGGTAGCAGCCGTTGTCATCGTAGATCGGCTCTACCCGGTATCCGGCGGGCGGCTCGATCAGCAGCTGCTGGAGCACGCTGCGCACCACGCGCTGGATGCCGGTTTTAAGGTCAACCTGAACCAGCGCGGAGATGTCAACCCAAAGGGTTTTTGGGGGCATGCCGGGTTGGTTTTCGGCGATACTTTCGGCAATGGCCAGGGCATCTTGCTCACTGGGCGCTTGTGCGCGGTAAAGGCTGGCCAGGGCCTGGATAAGCTGTTGGTAGCGGGCACGCGCGCTATGGCTGCTGAGCTGTTCAATGGCGTGATAGTAGCGCTCCACGATTTGAACGGGGTGGTGGGTCGCACGGGCGTAGGCAATAGCGTGCTGGCTGAGTTGTTGGCAACGCTCGGGTTGGGTGCGCAGCGTGTAAAGGGCTTCGGCGAGTTGGGCGTCGGTAAAATCGTCGGGGAGTTTGTGCAGGGCGTGTTCCGGCAGCTCGGCCGCGGCACCGTTGTTGTTGATGATAGTGGGCAGGCCGTAGGTCAGGCAATCGAGGATCGAGGCTGAGGTTTCGCCGCGACTTTGGCTGCGCAGCTGAACCGCGAGGTCGGCAGCGGCCAGGTAGGTATGGTATTGCTGCGGGCTGACGTAGCCGGTGATGGCGATGCGGGTTTGGCAACCGCTGGCGGCGATGGTTGCGGCGATGTCCTGACCGTAGTCGCCGGTCTCTTCGCCACCGACAAAGATCAGATGACAGTGATGGTCGTGAACTAATGCTGAGCCCAGCCAGGCTTGCAGCAGACGATGATTGAGCTTGGTTGTCCCCATCAGGCCAAAGCTGCAAATAATGAAGGCTTCAGGATGAATGGCGAGTTGTTGGCGGGCGTGGTCTCGGTCAATGTCGGCGGGCTGGGCGCGCAGCAGCGGCAGTATCTGCCAGTCTTGGGCGGCCTGCTCGCCGTAATGTTGCCGGGCAAGCTGTTGGGCAAATTGGGAGTGGACGATGATGCCGGTGGCCTGCTCGAGCACCGCTTTGTTACAGGGATATTGCCAGACGGCGGCTTCCAGGCCGTCGCGCTGCAAGCTGAGCACGGCAGGGTAACCGTGTGCCTGGTAAAGCGCCTTTTTAAAGGCGGCAGGCTGGTCGCCGTCGCGCTCGCTGTTGCTGAGTACGCCGCTGAGGTAGTAGTCGTGCAGGACGACAATACCGGGATGGGCAGCAAGCAGGGGGAACATGTAACGGTGAAAGTTGGAATTGCCAAGGTGATAGACGATGCGCTGATAGTTCCCGGCGTGGCTATTGAACCACTCGGCATTGTAAACGGGAAAGCGGACGCCAGCGAAGCTGTCCTGGCTGTCGGCCTGGTCGGTGATGATGTCGATGTCATAGTAGCGCGCCAGTTCGGGCAGGAGTACCGCGCTGTAGTCGGCAATGCCGGTTTGCTGAGGCGGCAACGGCGAAACATAAGCCAGACGCGGGCGCAAGGTTACACTGGCGACCGGCGGGAGTGGGCGTTGCTGACGGTACTGTTCCAGCGCCTCGATAATGGGCTGAATATTCAGGGCATCGGCAGTTGCTGGCAAGGCTTGGTCGACGATAACGATGCGCTGATCGGCTATGTTCAGCAGGTCTCGGGCCTGGTCGGCCGCCTGGGCAGAGAGGGCGAGCAAGCCATCGGCAGCGCTGAGGATTTGGCTGCAGTGCCGATGCCAGAGCGCGTAATGCGGGTCGGTACGCCCTGATTCCGCTTCAACTGCGGCGGCCGGAATGTCGCCGAGTATCATGATGCTGGCGTGGCCCTGGTTTAGCAGTCCGCCCGATACAATCGCCTGATCGTCGTAGCCTTGAAAGGCTTGGCTGAGCAGGACGATGTCGGCATTGAGGTTGGCCAGGTAATTTTCGCGCAGGTACTGCGCGGCACGGCTGCGCCAATGGTTATCGGGGTTTTGCTGGTCAATCGGGCCTACGGCGCTGAACACGTGAATATGCTCAGCGGGCAACACGTCGGCGAAGCGTTGACGCAGGCTGTCTATATGTTTGGGGAGCAAGCCGTTAAGCAAAAGCTGAATGTCATGTTGCGGGGCTTGGCGGAGTAGCGCTTGCGCCAGTGCCAGGGTAAAGCGGCTAAGCGGGTGTTGGTCGCCGTGAACTTGGCACACTTGCAGGTCAATAATAATTTTCATGGTTGTTTTGTTACGGGTTGCTGTGAGTGAGGCGTTGGATGTCTTGATAGATGTTGCGCGCGGCTGCTGTCAGCTGGTCCAATCTCATTGGTTGGTTTTGTACGGGTTGCTGCAGGCCGACCCATTGGCGGGCGCTGCGCCGCGCCAGACTATCCAGCGCCGGATATCGGCCCAGCAGGGTATTGACTATCCGGCTTTGTCGAGCATGGCTGATCAAAGTGCGACCGGCAGCAATGCGGGTGCTTTTCAACGGTTGCTTGAAGCTGTTGAGCGCATGGGCAGTGGGCAAATGCAGCCCTTGCCTAACTTTTTTAAGGCAATAGTTGAGTTCGCGCAGCGGCCGGGTGATACGCCATGACAGACTGGCGGTGACAACGGTTAACTGCTGCCCCAGGTTTAGGGCTTGCTGTTGGCTGCTTAGCAGCTGGTCTTCTAGTGCGTGCAATTGCGCTTGCAATTTGAGCTGTTGCTGCTGTTGCTGTTGCAGCTGTCGTTGGTATTCGTCTTGTTGCTGTTGCAGCTGCTGTTCCCGTTGTTGTTGCTGTTGCAGCTGCTGTTCCCATTGTTGTTGCTGTTGCTGTTGCAGCTGTTGTTGCAGCTGTTGTTCCCGTTGTTGCTGTTGCTGCTGGCTATGTTCATGTTCGGCCTGGATACGCGCCAGTTGTTGCTCGGCTTGCTGCAGAGCTTGTTGCGCACGGTGATAGCCGATAAATTGATAGTCGTCGAAAACGTTGGGTTGCTGCGCCAGTACGGCGGCCAAAGCCCAATGTTCTTGTGCGACATAATAGCGGTTTAGGCCGTCGCTATAGGCGTATTGGTAGCCGTTGTCGAGCACCATAGGCTCCCAGGACTGATGCTGGCTGTCCTGGCTATTGGGCCGGGTGGCTTCGATAATCAGTATCCAGGGACGCCACTGCTCGAAGTTCATGCCTTGCAGGACTTGGTCTTCAAAGCCTTCGACATCAATTTTGAGAAAGTGGATGTCGGTCACGCCAAACTCGGCGCACAGGCTGTCGAGCCTGCGTACCGGTACGGTGGCGGCGGTGACTTCCAGGCCTTGTTGGCGATAGTGGTCGGCGACGTCCGGATCCGAGGTGGCCCAGCCGCGGACGCTGGGCACGTCGTATAAGGTCAACGCGCCATTATGATCGCCGGCGGCCATTTGCAGGTTAATGTCGCGGGGACGGTATATTTGCAGGCAGACATGGTGCTGGTACAGAGGTTCGATATTGATGCCATGCCAGCCACGGTCGTAAAAGGCCTTGGTGACGGAATCGTCTTCGGGGTCGTTGGCGCCGACATCCAGATAAAATCCGTTGTCGATATGCTTCAGGGCGCGCCAAAGTATGACGTCTTCGGCGTTTTGTGCGTAAGAGATGAAGGTCATGTGCGTTGTATGTCCAAAGTGGGGTCCAGCCAGCAACTACCGATAAAGTAATCGTGGCTGATGTTGACGACGGTAAAGAGCAGTGCCAGATCGCGCCATTCGTAGTTGTTTTCAAGGTGGGTATCGGTACTGACCAGCGCGGTGGCGATTGAGTAGGTGCCGGGGCCGAGATTGAGCGCAAAGTCAAAGCGGTAGGTTAGTACGTCGCCGGGGTTGACGTTTTCAATCGGTCGATTTTTGATGTGCGTGTTGGTGCCATAGATGGTCTGCCCCAGACGATCTTTGATCATGTAACCCACTATCAACCGGGGTATGGGCTGATGGATGGCGACGGTAATATCGAGTGTTACCGGACTGCCAACGTCGATGACTTCGACACGCTGGCCGTTTGCGTCGAGGAGGGCGATGTCCTGGACGCTGGCTTCGCCGGTGCCGGACAGGGTTTGCAGCTTGCCATTTTGTTGTTCTAGCTGGCGGACGGTTTGGTTTTCTTTTTCGGCGATCAGGGCGTTGTAGTAGTCCATGACTTGCTCAGGTTCGCCTTGCATGACTAGCTGCCCCCCATTAAGCAAGATGGCGCTGTCGCAGAGGCTTTGTATGGCCTGTTTGTCGTGTGAGACCAGCAAGAGTGTGGTGCCCTGTTTTCGAAATTCGCGGATGCGCTCGAAACTCTTGTGCTGAAAGTAGGTATCGCCCACCGATAACGCTTCATCGACAATCAGCACATCCGGTCGCCTGGCCGTCGCTACGCTGAACGCGACGCGCATTTGCATGCCACTGGAATAGACCCGCACCGGCTGATCGATGTAATCGCCAATCTCGGCAAAGGCTTCAATCTCGGGCATCAGGCCGGTGATTTCTTCAGCGCTCATGCCTATAAGTTGACCGGCCATGTAGACGTTTTGCCGTCCGGTAAAATCGGGATGAAAGCCCATGCCCAGTTCCAGCAATGCTGCGACACGCCCGGTGATGTTGACGCTGCCGGTGGTGGACTGGGTGGTGCCGGTGATCATTTTGAGCAGGGTACTTTTACCCGCGCCGTTGATGCCGATGATGCCAAGCGCCTCGCCCGGTTTAACGCTGAAGCTGATGTCCTGCAAGACCCATTTTAGCTGATGCCGGGGTTTGTTAACCGGCGTTAGCCATTCGGCCAGCCGCGACCAGCGCGTGGGGTATTGTTTGTAGGCTTTGCCTAAATTGGTGATGGTGATGGTGCCCATAGTTACAGCGATTTCAATTTGGTTGGTTAGTCGGTTAAATCATCCAAAGCCAGTTTTGGACTTCGAAACTACATCATTATAGATTCCCACGCGGGATTAAGCACATCGACACTCCGTAGGAGCGGGCCGTGCCCGCGATATTTGCACAGCGATTGCAGAGTTGTAACACCATCATCGCGGGCGCGGCCCGCTCCTACAGCGCTTAACTTAATGGCAGTGACGCAGGAGCGTGGGAACCAGAAAAAATGACGTGTGCCTGTCACTGTGGCTTCACCGTCAGAGTAAAGTTGACTGAGCATTCGATACTTATCGAGCCGGGTCATAGTTCATCGACCATTTCGCCGGCATGCCTGCTGAACAGGCGCATGCCGAAAGCACACAGCGCAATAGCCAGCAGGGTTACCGGCCACAGGCTTTGCCAGACCGGCCATTGTCCGGTAACGAGAATATCCTGACAGGCCGCGATAAGCGCAGCCATGGGGTTATAGCTCATCAGCGAGCGCACGGCTTCGGGCAGGATGCTGACCGGGTAAACGATCGGGGTGAGCCAGAACCAAAACTGGATGACGATGCCGAAAAATTGTCCGACGTCGCGGAAGAATACATTGAGCACCCCAAGACTGATGCCTAGGCCGATGGCAAAAGCAACCAGGATGGCAAAAACCGGCAATAATGCCAAGTAGACCAAACCGGGAAAGTTACCGGAAACCACTAGAAAAATGCTGAACAGACCGAAGACGATGGAAAAATTCAACAGCGCGTTGGCGACTACGATAACCGGCAAACAAAGCCTTGGAAAACTCAGTTTCTTCAGCAGGTTGGCATGCTCAAGAAAGGTGTTTTGTGCGCGCGTCACAATTTCCGCGAATAAGCCCCAGGTCAGCACGCCGGCGCAAAGGTAGATGCTGTAAGCAAACGTACTATCGATGCCGGGCAGCTTGGCACGCATGATTTGGGAGAAGATCACGGTATAGACGATGATCATGGCCAGTGGATTCAGTACTGTCCACGCCGCTCCCAGCAGCGAGTTCTGGTATTTGCTTTGAAATTCGCGCTTGACGCTGCCGAGAATAAAACCTTTATAGTGGTATAGGTACCTGAGTCTACTGATGATCATATAGTTATAAGTTTCATAGAAGTAACTACTCCGCCATCAATATAATAGAACGCAGATGACGCTGATAATTATGATTGAATAAGATTTTTCTTGTTTGAAAAAACTTTGCGTTTAAACTCGGGCTGCTTTCCGAAATTCAACAATAAACCCACTTCAATTCCTGTTGCTTTCAGATAATTAATTAATTGAAATTCGTGTTCTTTACATAAGGATTCTGCTGTTTTTAATTCAACAATTACACATCCCTCAACGATTAAATCTGCAAAATACTCCCCCACTTCTTTGCCTTGGTAATAAACTTTCCTGATTAGCAAGATGCTTCAGCTAGTGACAAAAGGTTCGTCATCCCGGCATGGATTGCCGGGATCCAGACGCCATGGATGGCAACATTGGATCTCGCAGACCATTTTTCGTCATATGAAGCCGCTTTTGATCTATTTTTCACATCCCTGTGTTCTGGATTCCGGCAATCCCTGCCGGAATGACGGTGCTGGCTGAGGTTCCTTGCTAATCAGGTAAATTTTTATCAGTTTTTGTTTTTCAACGAATAAACCCATCGCGACAAGTTCAATGAACAAAGCATTCTCATAAACCTTCTCTAAAAATCCATATCCCAATGCATTGTATCCTTTGTAGAATGCCTCAATAATTTGTTCGGTAATTTCTGAATATTTATAATTATCTGCGTTCATCATATTAATCTACGTCGCCTCGGCAACTGCGTTCTATATGTATTTTATGCCGCTGAGTAGTTACTAAAAATCTTATACATCATAATTATCAGCGTCATCCGCGTTCTATTTTTAATTATCCGCGTTCTATTTTTCTAACCGCTGAATAGTTAAGATTTTTCCAGCCAACCGTTGATTTCCTGTAAATTTTCCTCGGCTATTGAGCCGATGGCATGCATGAAGCGGATACGGTTTTTTATGTAGTTGTACTTGGCTTGTGAGAAATCTTTTTTGGCCGAAAATTCATCCTGCTGTGCTTTGATCACGTCGCTGATGGTTACTACGCCATAATGGTAACCGCGCTCCATCGCTTCCCGTGATTTGCCGGCAGAGTCCAGCGCTTTTTGTGCGGCCTTGATATGCCGCGCATTGGCATTGGCACTGAGAAAGGCGTCGCTGGTTTCTTTGGTGATGCCGCGAATGGCGGCTTCGTTGTCGTTTTTGCTGAGCTGCAAACGATGCTTGGCTTCAAACATTTGATGAGTGGTGGTGCCGCCTGAAAACAAGGGCACGCTGACATTAATCGCCGCGACTTCGGTTTGTACGTTTGCACCTAAATTTGAACTCTGGAATCCGGTGTTGGTGTCATAGTAATTCAGCTGCAAATCGGCGACCGGCAGGTATTTGGATTTCTGCACCGTCACATTATTTTCTGCCGCTTCTATGGCAATTTGTTTTGCCGAAATGGCCGGATTTTGACTTTCCGCCATCTCAATCCATTGTTGAAGATCGCCCTGGATTTCCTGATAATCGACACCATCCCGCAGCTTGCTGAGCTCGGCCGGACTGACGCCGGTTAATTCTCTCAGGCTTTGTTGCGCGGTCACCCGCTGGCTCTCGGCCAATATCTCGGTAGCAATAAGTTGATCAAGCCTCGCTTCTACGGCATAGAGGTCGGTGATTTTTAATAGTTGCTTGGCATATTGTTTTTGTATCTGTTCAAGCTGTTTTTGCGCGGCCAATTTTTCTGTCTTGGCAAAATTGAGCTGGTCTTCCGCTTCCAGTTCGTTGAAATAACGCTCCACCACGTTAAACATCAATTGATTGTTCGCTTCGATAGCCTCTGCGGCGTATTGATCTTCCACTTTAGACGCGCGTCGCCATTCCCAAAATTTGGCGAAATCAACCAAAGTTTGATTCAGTGAGACGTAGTAACGGGTACCATGGAAGTTGTTGGTTGAGTCCTGGCGGCTTCCACTGGTGGTTTGCTTGTTGGCAGACCAGTTACCGCTGGCGCTGATTTGCGGCAACATTTGACCTAAGGCTTGGCCTTTTTGCGCCGAACCAATGTCGACTCTGACTTTGGCGCTTTGCAGTTCCGGATCGGCTTGCAGCGCCTGTTGATAAACGCCGAGCAAATCTTCGGCCAGGGCTGTTTGAGTACACGCAAAAATGATCAGCATTAGCCCATGTCTGTGTATATTCATATTAGCTAGTCTTCTATGAATGCGCGTGCGAAGGCGTTGGTGGCGGGTTGAGACAGGTATTCGAACAGTGTTCTTTCACCGGTGTTAATCAAAACCTCGGCCGGCATTCCGGGCAGTAATTGCAAATCACCCAGTTTTTTACGACTTTCCGGGGTCAGTTCGACCCGCGCCTGATAATAGGTATTGCCGGTTCTCTCATCGGTCAGATGGTCGGGGGATAAGTGCGTCACTCTGCCATCCATTTTCGGGGTTTTCGACTGCTTGAAAGCGCTAAAGCGGACTTCGGCCTCCAGGCCAACGACAACCCTATCTATATCCATAGGCGACACTTGAGCTTCTATGATCAGCTCGGCATCTTGGGGAACGATGTCGAGTATAGGCCGCCCCGGGGAAATAACGCTGTTTTCATTATGTACGGTCAGACCCAGCACCATGCCGCTAGCCGGCGCCTTGATTTCGACACGGTTAAGTTTGTCCTGATTGGCAGACAGGCGTTCCTGGGCATCGTTAAGCGTGGATTGAGCTTCGCTGAGTTTGCCTGCGACTTCCTCCTGAAACTGTTTTTGCACTTGTAAAATTTGCAGGCGGGTTTCGCTGATCAGCATTTGATTGGTAGCGATTTCGGCGTTGAGTTGGGCGATTTCACCCCCTTGCAAGGCGTGATTGCGCTGTAAGTCGCGTAACCGTTGCTTATCGGCAAAGCCTTCTGCCAACAGTTCTTTGAGGTCCTGAATTTCTTCTGCATAGGAGGCGAGCAGTTGTTTTTTGCTGCTTACCTGGCCTTGCAAGCCGTTTATCTTGCTGGAAATCTGGCTGATGCGTTGATTTAATACCGCGATTTCCCCATCATAAGCATTTTTTCTGGAGTGAAACACGTTATTTTCGGAGAGTTTGGCTTCTGTGGTTCTAGGATCGGCGGCATCATCAAGCAATTCGGGGTAGTCGATTTTTTTAAGCTGATCTCTTTCGGCGCGCAACCGCGCTACCTGAGCTGCCAGGGTAATGTTTTGGCTGCGCGCTATTTCCAGCTGGGCTTTGATTTGCGCATCATCGAGCATCAGCAAGGTCTGCCCTTCGCTCACTAAATCACCGTCTTTAACCCATATTTTGGCAACAATGCCGCCATCGAGATGTTGCACTGTTTTTCTGTAGGATTTTACGACGACAGTGCCGGGAGCCAGCGCCGAACTATCCATAGGCGCCCAAAACGACCAAATGCCGAAAATACCGAAGGTCACAAGAACGATTGCTGCACCGATGTTGCGTATGCCTCGATCATTGGTATGCAAGGGTGTAGGAGCGTTATTTACTGCGGTTTTTTCTATCATAATACTTCTATGTTATGCGGGTTGCGCTACAGGCGCGACCGCTTGTTGTTGCTGTTGTTGCAAATGGGCGATAACCTGATCTCTCGGCCCGTAAACGGCTAATGTGCCCTCGCTGAGAATTAACAGCTTATCGACTTTGGACAGTACGCTATTACGATGGGTAACAATCAGCACGGTCGTTTGTTTTTCCTTGAGCCTTATCAGCGCTTTTTCCAGCGCGGCCTCGCCTTGTTCGTCGAGATTGGAGTTTGGCTCGTCCAGCACTACCAGTACCGGGTTGCCGTACAGCGCCCGCGCCAAGCCGATACGTTGCCGCTGGCCACCCGATAAATTGCCGCCGGTAGAGCCAATAAGGGTGTCGTAACCTTCGGGGAAGCGCAAAATCAAATCGTGGACATCGGCCATTTTCGCGGCCTCAACGACCTGATCAGAATCTATGTCGCCAAAGCGGGCGATGTTTTCGCTGATAGTGCCTTCAAATAGTTCAATATCCTGCGGCAAATAACCGATAAAATCCCCCAGATGCTCGCGATCCCAACTGAATACTTCTGCACCATCCAGGCGGATGGCGCCATTGGCGGTAGGCCAGATGCCCAATATAGCCCGCGCTAAGGTCGATTTTCCGGCGCCGCTAGGCCCGATAATGCCGACAATATCACCTTTTTCAATGACCAGATTGATGCCTTTGATGACCGCCACTTTACTGCCCGGCGGCACCACTACTGCGTTTTCCAACTGAATGCGACCATGCGGGTCGGGCAGTAGCATACGGTCTTTATCCGCCGGAATTTGCAATAAAATGTCGTTAAGGCGCTTGTACTGTCCGCGAGCACTGATAAAGCCTTTCCAGGTACCGATAATAAGATCGATTGGCGCCATCGCTCTGCCCATAAGAATGGAGCCGGCAATCATTAATCCGGGCGAGATTTCGCGCTCGATGACCAGATAAGCGCCCAAACCCAAAATCAGCGATTGCGAAGAAATACGGATGATTTTAGATAACGCGGTTAGCAATCCGGCACGCGAACTGGCAATGGCTTGCAACTCTAAAACCTTGACCGCACCTACCATCCAGCGTTGCCGTATTTTACCCAACATGCCCATCGATTCGATAACTTCGGCATTTCTGAGATTTCTGCCCAGGGCGCCCCGTGTCGCCATCGCGACATTATTGGCTTCGCTGAGTATTTTGGTCGTGGCCTTTTCTGTAACCGCAGCGACAATGCACAACAAAATCGCGGTTAATACTGAAAACCAGCCGAACCACGGATGAAATAAGAACAGTAACGCCAAATATACCGGCATCCATGGCGCATCAAAAAAGGCGAACAAGCCGTTGCCGGTCAAGAACTGGCGCAAGCCGGTCAAATCATCCAGCGGCTGGGTTGTGGCCCGCTGCCCGCCGGAGTACAGCGATTGCTTAAAGGCTATTTGAAACAAACGCTGATTTAACAGCATTTCCAGGCGGGTACTGACTCTGACCAGAATTTGCGAGCGCACCCATTCCAGTGAAGCCATGGTAATAAATAGTACGATCACTATCAGTGTCAACATCAATAATGTTGTTTTATTACCGGTAGCAACGACGCGGTCATAGACCTGCAGCATGTAGATGGATGGCGTGATCATCAAAAAATTGATGAGTAGACTGAAACCGGCTGCGGATAGGAATGCGCCTTTACAAAGTTTAAGCGCTTCTTCTAAATCGGACTTAATATTTATTTTCATTCCTGGATAACAACAATTTCAAACCCAACATTTTCACATATTTGGCATTGAATTAATAGGGAAGCCTTTTCCTGATAAAGGCGGGATGAGGACGATGATTATTTGCTTCGAATCCTAGAGGTAATTTACGCACGGTGGTCCTGCCCCGGCTTGTTTGACACAAATGATCATTATGTAAGGTGAAAAAGAATTTTACTCTGCCCCCAATTCTCTTCTCTTAAATCAATATAACAATAGCATCATGTGCGCCCATAGTTGTCTTCAAAACGCACGATGTCGTCCTCGCCGACGTATCCGCCGCTTTGCACTTCGATCATCACGCAAGGCGCAGTGCCGGGGTTTGTCAAGCGATGCTTGTGACCTGCAGGAATAAATGTGGATTCGTTGGTGTTGATCACGATTTCTCGCTCACCATTGATAACCTTGGCTGTGCCGCTAACGACGACCCAATGTTCACTCCGATGGTGGTGCATTTGCAAGCTCAAGCTCGCACCGGGTTTGACTTCGATGCGCTTGATCTTGAAGCCATGGCCTTCTTCCAATACGGTGTATATGCCCCAGGGACGGTATACAGTGCGATGTGATTTATGAGCCTCGTGGCCCTTTGCCTTCAATTCCGCATAAATGTGTTTTACATCCTGCGCGCTGGATTTATCGACCACCAGAACGGCATCCGGCGTGTCGATGATGATAAGGTTTTCGACGCCAACCGTGCCGACCAGACGGTCATTGCTTTGGATGGTGCAGTTCCGTGTATCGTACAACAGGGCATCGCCCTGGATTCGGTTGCCATCGGCGTCCGGCTCGGTAAGGTCGCCCAGCGCCGTCCAGGTACCGATGTCGCTCCAGCCGATATCGCACGGGACAACGGCAACCTGATTCGACTTCTCCATTACGGCATAGTCGATGGAATCATCAGGAACATTGCCAAAGGTATCGGGATCGAGCTCAAGTAGCGTAAAGCCCTGGCCTTCGGCGGATCGTGACTGTTCAATGCAAGCCTTTGTAGCGGCAAGTATCTGCGGACAGTACTGTTCCATCTGTTGCAGCATGGCGCCAACGGAAAAGCAGAACATCCCTGAATTCCACAGGAACCGGCCAGAAGCGAGATATTCCTGTGCTTTTTCAAGTGACGGCTTTTCAACGAAACGCAGCACCGTGTTGCCGTCGGCCTCGATGTAGCCGTAGCCGGTTTCGGGCGAGTCGGGCTGGATGCCGAAGGTAACCAGTTTGCCCGAGGCTGCCAGTTCAGCGGCTTTGAGCACCGCTTGCTGAAAGGCCTGCTGGTCAGCAATCAGGTGGTCGGCGGCAAGCACCAACATGATTGCATCATTGCCATATTTTTGGGCAACTTGGGAAGCGGCAGCAGCAATCGCTGGAGCGGTATTACGTCCGAAGGGTTCCAGGATGAAGGATGTTGCAACCGTGTCAGCATTGACCTCGCGAAACTCATCTTCTGTTTTGAAGAACAGTTCCCGGTTGGTGACGGTTAGAACTTCTTCCACGCCCGGCAATAATGCGCCGCGCAAAAACGCCTTTTGCAAGAGGCTTTGCCCATCATCCAAGCGTATGAACGGCTTGGGGTGCAACTCACGAGAGACAGGCCACAACCGGGATCCTGCACCACCGCAAAGAATTGTTGGAATTAATAGCACGAACGTCCCTTGGATATTATTTTGTCGTCCACGAAAACCGCGAAAGCATAACAAGTCATAAAAATTTGAAATTTTACCACACGGAGCGGAAGAGGTGAATTCTTAATACGCAGGTCGGTGGGATGGACTCATCCTGCTTATCGGCATCGATGTGCCAGACTGATATGATTAACCACAAGCGGAACGGGGCATGTCAGTCATGGCTACGTTCCAATTTCTTGGTGGTGTTTTTGATCTCAGACTCAAGTATTGAGCGAAGCGGTAATGCACAGATACCACGGGTCGTTATTTCACCCATCACCTCTTGCACACAGGCGTCTAGAGACTCCACCCCAGTATTCAAGATAAGCTCTGGCGTTTCCGGTGCTTCGTAAGGAGACGAGATACCAGTAAATTCGGCAATTTCTCCAGCACGGGCTTTTTTATAAAGGCCTTTAACATCTCGTTTTTCACAAATTTTAATGGATGAATCACAATAAATTTCAATGAAATCACTCGGCTCAACCATGCCGCGCACTCGTTCACGATCCGCACGGTAAGGCGAGATAAAAGCGGTCAAAACGATGATTCCTGCCTCCATAAAAAGTTTGGCCATTTCACCAATCCGCCGTATGTTTTCTTGGCGATCTTTGTCAGAAAAGCCCAGGTCGCCACAAAGTCCATGGCGAACATTGTCGCCATCTAATACAAAAGTTCGGCAGCCCCGCTGATGTAGGGTTTCTTCAACCGCATGAGCCAGTGTAGATTTACCTGACCCTGATAGCCCCGTAAACCAAATAATTGCACCACGATGTCCGTTTTGCGCTTCGCGCCGTGCACGCGTAACAGTGGCATGGTGCCAGGCAATGTTGGTTGAGACTGGTAATTGTGAATTCAAGTCAGAGGACATCTGCAAACCCTTTTCTGGTTTTTGGGGACAAGGCGTAGTTGTCGTAGTTCTGGTAACACTTACTGAGATTTTCTACCTTGATGGTGACATCACTGGATGATTTCATTTTTATTTCCTAAGGTCATTTTGGCGCCATATGCAGCAAACTTTTGCGATATCTGAGTTAAATGGATACATTTAGCCAACGCCAAACGCTTCGGACGGGAGCAACATGCCCCGTCCGGCTTGAGCATAAAATTAATTTGCCAAGCTCAGACCAGGCTTGGGCAGGTATTAATCTAATTAACTGATGTTACGCACGGATGGTACTTCTCCCGTTTGTCGCGCCGAGCACCGGAGCTTTTATCGAGAACAGCCCGTTAGGGGTGCGGCAGAGATGCCGCACGTCAGCAGAGGGGCAGGAGCCCCTTCTGCTGACCCTCGATAAAAACGAGGAGCGCAGGAAGCAAGCGGCAACCGGGTCGCCTTTTCTTTGGTTACTTTCTTTTGGCGAAGCAAAAGAAAGTAACTCGCCTTCGGGTGCGAGAACCCGATTCAAATAATCGTCGCGGTAGCGACACTTTTAATAATAAAAATGTTAATGCAGTCTAAATTCGAATAACTGCGTAACATCAGTAATTAAATATTTTCACCCGGCAGCTTTTACAACACCGTCAAATGATCGCTACTTTCGGTATGAACCAAATCACCGCTACGTTGCAGCACAAAATAACCGCGTCTTAACGCTTCTTCTTTGGCATCATCATTGATATGGAAAGCCGCTATGGCACCATATTGCTTAAATGCCTGATAGATCGGAAACAACTGTTTAAAATGCTTCATTTTACGATCTAATTTATCCAGATCATTTTTATGGGCTTTGTATTTCACTTCAACAACGGCAATGGCATCACCATTGGTCATCACCAAATCATATTCTTCCTGAATTTGACCCCGGTGTTTTTCCATATTTTTCACTACATCATCAAAGTGGATTTTACCCAAGTGATTATTTTTTATCAGGCTTTGAAAAAAGAATTCTTCAGCAACATCACCCTGGTTTTTACCGATATTCCCCAGGCTAATGCCCATACGCTCCAGTTTCTCATCGGTACGCTTCATTTGCTCATCGGTACGCTTCATTTGCTCGTCTGTTACCTTTTGCGCCTCATGCAAGTTCTTGCTGTCAACAGCAAGACTGGCAACCAATGCCTTTAATTCATCATCAGTCATTTTCTTCTCCGGATATTCTATGCAATGCTAAAATATTGAGCATTGCAAGCAACTACAACCGAGCGGATACGCTTAACCAACGCCAAACGTTTCGAACAGGACATCATGCCCTCAAAACCCAATATGGGCCTTATTTATTTGATATTTCACTCGTCGTTGTTTTCAGCAATCTCAAACAAATACTCTCCATACTCCGTCTTAGCCAGCGCTTCAGCAGTTTTTATTAAGTCCTGCCGTGTTAGCCACCCTTGATTAAAAGCAATTTCTTCCAGGCAGGCTATTTTAAATCCCTGTCGATGTTCGACGGTTTGTACAAACTGGCCTGCTTCGATTAGGCTTTCATGAGTGCCTGTATCCAGCCAGGCAAAACCGCGGCCAAGAATTTCTACGTTAAGCTTTTGGTTTTGCAGATAAACCCGATTAACTTCGGTTATTTCCAATTCACCGCGCTCTGACGGCTTGATTTGTTTGGCAATCTCAATAACTTGATTGTCGTAGAAATACAGCCCCGTTACTGCAAAATTTGAACGCGGCTGGGCAGGTTTTTCTTCAATGGATATGGCTTTATTGTTTTCATCAAATTCGACTACACCGAAGCGTTCCGCGTCTTTGACTTTGTAGCCAAAAATGGTTGCACCCTGGTTACGATCCAGAGCGTGTTTTAAACTGGCAGTAAATCCTTGTCCAAAGAAAATGTTATCCCCCAAAACCAGACAAACATTGCTGTCACCGATAAATTTCTCGCCGATCAGAAAAGCTTGAGCAAGCCCTTCCGGCTTGGGTTGCACTGCATAGTCGAGCTGTATGCCAAAATCCGAACCATCGCCGAGTAGTTTTTTAAAACTGAGCTGATCTTCCGGCGTAGTGATAATCAGTATTTCCCGTATTCCGGCCAGCATCAGAACTGACAGCGGATAATAGATCATCGGCTTATCATAAACCGGCAACAGCTGTTTAGAGACCGCCTTGGTAATAGGATGCAACCTTGTGCCTGCGCCACCCGCCAGAATAATGCCTTTCCAGTTCATCATGCTTCTCCAAGCCCCAGCCTTTCCCGGCGGTAACTGCCATCTTGGATATGACGACACCAGTCAAGATTATCAAGATACCATTGCACGGTTTTCTTCATGCCGGTCTCAAAGGTTTCTTTCGGCGTCCATCCCAGTCGATCGGCAATTTTTGTCGCATCGATAGCGTAACGAAGATCATGCCCGGGCCGGTCTTTAACATAAGTTATCAGCTCCTGATAAGAACTGATTCCACCCGGCTGATCCGGCTGAAGTTCATCCAATATGCGGCAAAGGGTTTGCACCACGCTGAGATTGGTTTTTTCGTTATGCCCACCGATGTTGTAAGTCTCGCCAATTTTGCCTTTTTCCAGCACGACAAGAAGCGCTCTGGCATGGTCATCGACATACAGCCAATCCCTGATCTGCTGCCCGTTGCCGTAAACCGGTATGGATTTACCTTCCAGCGCATTCAGCATGACAACCGGAATTAATTTTTCCGGGAATTGATAAGGGCCATAGTTATTGGAGCAATTAGTCACTACAACCGGGAGGCCGTAAGTGCGGTGCCAGGCACGAACAATATGGTCCGAGCTTGCTTTGGACGCAGAATAAGGTGAACTGGGCGCATAAGATGTCTGTTCAGTAAAAAGACTATCGTCATCGATTAAATCGCCATAAACTTCATCGGTGGAAATATGATGAAAGCGGAATTGTGCTTTTTTAGCCTCTGCCAGAGATTGCCAATAGTGCCGTGCGGCTTCGACCAAGACATAAGTTCCGACGATATTGGTTTCAATGAAAGCGGCAGGGCCATCGATAGAGCGGTCTACATGGGATTCCGCCGCCAGATGCATGACCGCATCCGGCTGGTATTCCCTGAGCAGTTGCTCCATTTTAGCTGCATTGCCTATATCGGCCTGTTCAAAGCTATAGCGGGAACTGCACTCTATCGGCTTGAGTGATTCAAGATTGCCCGCATAGGTGAGCTTATCAATATTGATTACACTGTGCTCTGTCTCAGTGAGTAGATATCGGATAAGGGCCGAGCCTATAAACCCCGCACCACCGGTGATAAGTATTTTCATATTTGTTGTCCTTAATGATGTACAGAATCGGCTATATCTTTGATACAAAGCGTTAAAGCTTGATCCCATGCAGGCATTTTCAAGCCAAAATGCTGCTCCAAGCGGCCTGTTGCCAAGCGCGAATTGGCTGGTCGCTTGGCCGGCAAAGGATAAGCTGTAGTCGCTATGGGGTTAATCGTGTGGTTTTTTAATGCTTGGTTTTCCTGTTGCTTTGCAACATCAACAATCATCCGGGCAAAGCCATGCCAGGATGTTTCGCCCGCTGATGTTAAGTTATACAGACCTGAGTTAAAACCGCCTTCACACCGTTCAAACAGCGATTGCCGTAAAATATGCGCCGTTGTTTCAGCTATCAATCGCGCCCAGGTTGGTGAGCCAATCTGATCGGCAACAATATTCAGCTCTTCGCGTTCTGCCGCTAAGCGCAGAATACTTTTTAAAAAATTATGGCCCCTTGCCGCATAAACCCAAGAGGTCCGAAGTATCATGTAATCGACTCCACTGGCTTGTATAGCCTGTTCACCGGCTAATTTGCTTTGTCCGTAAATATTAACCGGATTCGGCACATCGTCTTCTGCATAAGCAGAAGCCTTGGTACCATCAAAAACATAGTCGGTTGAGTAATGAATCAACAAGGCACCGGTTTTTTTTGCGGCTTCCGCTAAAACACCGGGCGCTTCCGCATTAATCAGAAACGCCAAACCCTTTTCAGTTTCCGCCTTATCCACCGCGGTATAGGCTGCCGCATTGACAATGACATCAGCATTATATTTTTGCACGGTGTGCCGCAAACTATCAAGATCGGCAAGATCGGCTTGGGTACGGTTGACTGCAATGATTTCCCCCAAAGGCAATAACGCCCTGGCTAACTCCCATCCCACCTGTCCGTTACTGCCGGTTAGCAGGATTTTCATGCAAACACCTCGGCATCTCGAAAAGATTGCCCCTGCTCATCCTTGGCGGAAAGAAGGGGGATATGGTTTTCCGGCCAATCAATGGCAATGTCAGGATCATCCCAGCGGATACATCGCTCGTATTCAGGGGCATAGTAATCGGTGGTTTTATATAAAAAATCCGCCTGCTCGGATAAGACTAAAAACCCATGGGCAAAACCCGGTGGTACCCAGAGTTGTCGATGATTTTCTCCACTTAACTCTGCACCAGCCCAATAACCAAATGTGGCCGACGATTTTCGCAAATCGACCGCCACATCAAAAACACATCCGGCTATGACACGAACCAGTTTTCCTTGCGGTTGTTTTATCTGATAATGCAAGCCTCTTAATACATTTTTACCGGATCGCGAATGATTATCCTGTACGAACGTCGCAGCTACGCAGGTTAAATCATGAAAAGTTTGCTGATTATAACTTTCTAGAAAAAAACCGCGCTGATCGCCAAATACTTTAGGCTCAAGAATGAGTAAATCTGGAATTGCTGTTTGGATGACTTTCATTTTGAAAAAAATATTTAAGTGAAAAAAAACGTCTCATGCACTCAATTGCCAAAACAATCCTTATCAGATGCTCCGGCGCATCAGTTTAGCACCAATACTAACGCTGACCATAAGTACTAATACTAGCCATAATTTTATAGTCAAGCAGGGTACGCGGCACGTATATGGACTCTGGATACCGGCGGCGGTGCAGGCTGAGGTTTCTTGCTAACCAAGTCATAAAGTCAACGTTTTCTGGGTAAGAAGAAAGTAAACACTATCGGTTTTACTCCAATGAAAGGATAAACTCCCACTGGTCTTTGCTGACCGGCATGATGGACAATCGATTGCCGCGTCTTACCAGCACCAAATCTGCCAGTTGTTCGTGGCATTTCAATTCTTTAAGGGTGATGGTGCGCGACAGGGTTCTGACGTATTTAACGTCAACCATCATCCAGCGAGGATGTTCATGGTCGCTTTTGGGATCGAAATGCGGGTCATCCGGATCGAATGCCAAAAAATCGGGGTAGCCTTCCTTAACAATTTCCATGATGCCGACTATGCCCGGTACATCACAGTTGGAATGATAAAAGAAAACTGGGTCGCCCAGCTTCATATCGTCCCGCATCATGTTTCTGGCCTGATAATTACGCACACCATCCCAATGTTCGGTCTGTTTGGGCTTGTTGTACAAATCGTTAATCCCGAACGTATCCGGTTCGGATTTCATTAGCCAGTAGTTCATGGGGATTTTATGTTGAATAAGTAGCTATTATTAGGGTGCATCTCCCGCCTGCGCCGTAATGTGCTTTCGTCCTTGAACCGAAGGTTCAAGTGGGGACGTGGCTGGTAAATCAGGCTTCCCGTATAAAACGGGCATGCACACCAATACCGGTATCCGCCCCCGGGGTAAAAGCAGGTTCAGGAAACACCCAGCACACTCTCGAACGCTGCAGGAGATACAGGACAATAGTTTAGCGTGTTTACTGGTTTTCTAAAACGTTTTCTATTTTGTGAGTCATTTTTGCCAGACATTCGCTCAAATTTTGACTGAGCATCGCATTTTGACTTTTCATCAGCTGTAACTCATGAGCCAGATTAAGCGCTGCCATAACCGCAATTCTATCGGCGCCCGCCACTTTGCCCGAATCTCTCATTTGACGCATTTGCCAATCAAGCTGCTGTGCCGACTGAATCAGATCGTTTTGCCCGTCAGCTGCGCAGGCAATTTTGTATTCTTTGCCCATAATGGTCAGGGACACAGGCTGGGGTTTATTGTTCATGAACCGTTCTCCATTGCTTTCAGACGAGAAATCATCGCTTCAACTCGGATTCGGGCCAGAGTGGTTTTTTCCAGCAGCTTGGCTTTTTCCCGAACTAAGGAATCCTGCTTGGTTTTCAGCGAACTGTTTTCATTTTTTACGTGGTCGTATTGCTCGATAAGCTGATCCAGCTTGTTTTCGAGGCCTTTTAACTCTACAGATTGATTTAATTGTATCATGGTGGTAACTAGGTTATTGCCGGCAAGTAAATACGTGATATTTTACGCCTTTACCGGGCGATTCAAGATGAACAAATGTGATTCAAATTAACGATCAATGGTAGCATAAGCGATATTTTTAGTCCGCGATAGTGAAATTATTATGTGGAATTTATGACTTACCAAGTAATCAATACAATAGTTGTACGAAGCGATGCCGAACTCTCTGCTGCAGAAGCTCATGGTCTGGCAGCAGGCATGTTATGCGCCAATCAGCAGGCTCAGAGTGCCGAATGGTTAACCGAACTGTTTCGGCATGCAGCACCGGCAGCCGATGAAGGCCTGTCAACATTGGTGCATTTGTTCGAGGAAACGCGAAGCTTATTGGCAAACGATGAATTCGAATTCGACTTGTTGTTGCCTGATGATGAGACCTTGCTGGGTGAACAGGTTGAAGCATTAACTTACTGGTGCCGAGGCTTTTTATTCGGTGTGGGTTTTACCCATACCGCCTCCGACTTGTCCAAGGAAGCGACCGAAATACTAAAAGACATTGCCGAATTTACCAAGCTGGACACCGACGCTGAAGGAGAAGGAGAAGAAGATGAGAGCGATTTTATGGAAATCACCGAATACATGAGATCGGCTGTTTTATTACTGCGCAGCGAATTGAATAAAGAAGGCGAAAGGTAAAGGGCAAAAGACGAAAAAAACCACTTGAACCCTTTGTCCTTAGCCCTTAGTCTTTTTCCTGATTTTAATATGTTTCAATCCACACTCGACCTCATCCGTCGAGTGACAACCGCCGACGGATAGAGGTCGGTGGATTGTTCCTCCCCGTGAACGAGGAAATTCCCAAAAAGGATAACGATGCCAGTGCATCGTTGTCAAACTCAAATAATCCCCCTGAAGGGGGAGGTTTCAGACCAGCGAAGAAATTTGATGAAACAAAGTGAATTTAAAAAACGCCGCAAGCAATTAATGCAACAGATCGGTATCGGTAATATTGCGATTATAGGCAGCGCTGCTACCCGAACGCGCAACCGGGATGTGGATTATCCGTTCCGACAGGATAGCGATTTTTATTATTTGACCGGCTTTAATGAACCGGATTCCCTGGCCGTTTTTATCCCCGGACGCAAACAAGGCGAATACATTTTATTTTGTCGCGAATTCGATGAAAAAAAGGCCTTATGGGAGGGCGCCCACGCAGGTCTTGACGGCGCTACCACGCATTATAAAGCTGATGATTCTTTCCCGATTGATGACCTGGACGACATTTTGCCGGGCATGCTGGAAGACAAGGCCAAGGTTTATTATCCTATGGGCCGTGATTCCGATCTCGATCACAGCTTATTGACCTGGATAAATCATATCCGCAGCCAGTCCAGAACCGGCGTCAATGCGCCGGGCGAACTGGTTTCGCTGGAGCATATTCTGCATGAAATGCGCCTGTTCAAGAGTCCCGAAGAACTCAAGCTGATGCGTCGCGCCGTCGATGTTTCCGCCAACGCCCATGTCAAAGCGATGCAAAAATGCAAGGCTGGGGTGTATGAGTATCAGATAGAAGCGGAAATTATTTATCATTTTATTCAGGATGGCTTGCGTGCGGTTGCCTATCCTTCGATAGTAGCCGGCGGAAAAAATGCCTGCGTACTGCATTACACTGAAAATGCCGATAAATTAAAAAACGGCGACTTACTGCTGATTGATGCCGGTGCGGAATGCGACCATTACGCCGCCGATATTACCCGCACTTTTCCGGTTTCCGGGCGTTTTAGCGAGCCGCAAAAACTGCTGTATCAACTGGTTCTGGACGCCCAGACGGCAGCCATCGCACAGATCAAACCAGGACTGCCGTGGAATTTGGCGCATGATGCGTCGGTTGAGGTGCTCACCAAAGGCTTGGTAGCGCTGGGACTGCTCAAAGGCAAGGTGACCAAACTGATCAAGGATGAAAAATACAAACAGTTTTACATGCACCGGATCGGCCACTGGTTAGGCATGGATGTGCATGATGTCGGCGACTATAAAGTCGATAAGGAATGGCGATTGCTGGAACCCGGCATGGTACTGACCATAGAGCCGGGCTTGTATATCCCGGTGGATTGCCAGACCGTTGATGAGCAATGGCGCGGCATAGGCATACGCATCGAAGATGATGTGCTGGTAACCGCTCTGGGCTATGAGATTCTGTCCGCCGGCGTCCCTAAAACCATTGCAGAAATTGAAAGTTTAATGCAGGCAAGCTGATGCAACATGATTATGACCTAGTGATTGTCGGCGGCGGCTTGGCGGGTAACTGTCTGGCGCTGGCGTTAAAAGACACCGGACTGAAAATGGCGATAGTTGAAGCCAGCACCGCTGAACAATTGCATGACTCCGCTGCCGGCGACCGGGCTTTGGCTTTGGCCGCCGGTACCGTAAAAATGCTGGCGGCACTGGGTATCTGGCAGAGTATTAGCCAGGCCGCTACAGCCATCAAAAATATCCATATTTCCGACCAAGGTCATTTCGGCAAAGTCCGGCTTTCGGCGCAACAAGAAAACGTGGCTGCGCTTGGCTATGTTATTAGCGCACGGGATATCGAGACGCATGTCGCCAAGCTGGTTAATGCGGCCAATATAGAACTGATTTGTCCTGCCCGTCTGGTCGGTTTGATGGCCGGCAATAATGCCGTCAATGTCAGCTTAAAACGTGGCGATGACTCATTAAACTTATCCGCCCGATTGCTGGTCGGTGCCGACGGCGGTAACTCTTCAGTGCGCAAGCTGCTGGAAATAGCCCAGCATATGAGCGAATACGGACAGACCGCATTAGTCACTACAGTCCAATCATCCCTGCCCCATAAAAACACCGCATTCGAGCGTTTTACCGCTTCCGGGCCGCTGGCCTTGTTGCCGGTGAATACCGATCATTGCGCCGTGGTCTGGACGCGTAGCAGTGAAGATGCCGATGCGCTGATGTCCGGCAGCGAGACCGATTTTTTAGCCGAGCTTCAGCAGTGTTTCGGTTATAAATTGGGCGCATTTAGTTTGGTCGCTCCCCGGCGGGCGTTCCCCTTGTCGCTGATACGCGCTGAAAAAATGTTCGTAAACCGAACCGTGATTATCGGCAATGCCGTACATCAGCTGCATCCGGTTGCAGGACAGGGATTTAACCTCGGCCTGCGCGATGTTGTGCAACTGGCCGAAATGATCATCAACCGGCATCAGGCAAATCAAGATATTGGCGCAGCCGAGTTCTTAACGGCCTATGCACAATCCAGACAGAATGATCACGACCGAACCATCGGCTTTACCGATACGCTAGTGCGGATTTTTTCGAACGACTGGTTGGCATTGGCAGCCGTTCGAAATGTCGGCCTTGCGATACTGGATCATATTCCTGCCGCAAAAACCTTACTGACCCGTCACGCGATGGGACTGGCCGGACGCATGCCCCGGCTGGGCAACAGGGGATAAGGTAATGACTGAGCATTATGAAGTAATTGTCGTCGGCGGCGGCATGGTGGGTGCGACAGCGGCTTGCGCCTTGGCGCATGGCGGCATCAAGGTTGCGCTACTGGAAAGGTTTAACCCGGAAAGGCACTGGCCGCCGGAACCGATTGATATTCGCGTATCCGCCCTAACCAAAGCCTCCCAGAACATCCTGGAAATGTTGGGTGCATGGCCGGGCATGCAGCAGCGCGGCGTTTGCGCGTATCGGGACATGCGGGTATGGGATGCCGGTGCCGACGGTGAATTGCATTTTGATTGCGCGGACACCTCTTTTTCTGAGCTGGGGCATTTGGTCGAAAACAGGGTCACCGTTGCCGCCCTTTGGGATCAGCTGAACACCCTGCCCTCGGCCACTTGCATTACACCGGCAAAAGTTGTCGATATGCAGCTTAACGAAAACGGCAGGCAGTTGCGCCTGGAAGACGGTCGAATCCTTGAGGCTGATTTGATTATTGCCGCCGATGGGCGCGACTCTGCATTAAGAGCGATGGCAGGTATTAATGTTACCGGCTGGGAATATCACCAGGATGGTCTGGTCGCTACGGTAAGCACCGAAAAAAGCCATCAGTTCACCGCATGGCAACGTTTTTTGGCTGAAGGGCCATTGGCTTTTTTACCGCTAAAAAACGGGCAATGTTCAATTGTCTGGACCCTCAGTTCAGCAACCTCAAAAAACCACCTGGCGCTTGCCGATAAAGACTTTCTACAGGTTCTTGAGCAAGCCTCCGGCGGCATTCTTGGAAAGATGCTGGACGTTGGTCCACGCGCTGCATTCCCTTTACGTTTTCAATACGCAAACATCTATATCGATCAACGTTTCGCCTTGTGCGGCGATGCCGCCCATGCGATGCATCCACTCGCCGGTCAAGGTGTGAATGCCGGGCTGTTGGATGCCGCTGCGATTGCGGAACTGGTCATCCAGACCAAGCGGGAAAAAAGGCCGCTATCCAGCTCGCGCTTCCTGCGTCGTTATGAGCGCTGGCGTAAAGGCGATAACCTGATGATGATGTCCACTATGGATGTGCTTAACAAGACCTATAGCATGACCGCTGAGCCCTTGGTCGGCTTGCGCTCAGCAGGAATGAACCTGGTTAATAACTCGGTACTGGCCAAGGCTTATTTTAACAACTACGCGATGGGCTTGCGTGATGATTTACCTAAACTGGCAAAAAAGCAAATATGCTGGTAATCGCCGATTTTTAATACTAAGTACCGGCCAGGTTTGCAGTTTTTCGAATTAGAGTTTTGCCTGCATGGATGCAGGTAAGGGGCGTGAGCAGGAGAGGAAGCTTTCCCTACACACCGGCTTCTGGTATATTCCAGCACTAGCGATACGGTTTACCTGCTTGGATTGTTGGTAAGAGCTTTGCCTGCGACCGAGGGCGCTTAAATTTAAAGTAGTGAAGAAAAAAATTAACATAAAAAGGTGGAGAGCCATTATGACTGAAGGGTTGTTTATATTAACTACTATTTTTGTTGCCTATGTCGTTTATGTGATGATAGGCGAACAGAAAGCAACTGCTAAATCCAAAGCGCCGAAGGCAAAACCTGAAGCGCCGGCAGCCGCTGTCGAACAGCCAAAACCCCAGGTTGCTGTTGCGACAGAAAAACCGGTTGCAGCTAAAACCGTAGCGCCTAAAGCAGCGGCGACTAAAATAGAGCCCCCTAAGCCGGCGGCAACCAAAACCGCTACGTCTGAGGTAGCCGCTAAACCTGCGGCAGCCAAGGCAACTACAGCCAAACCGGCAGCCCCCCAAAAAGCCACCGCTGCCTCCGCGAAGAGCGCGGGATTAAAGGATCCAAAAACGGGCGATATTACTACAGCATATAGTAATTACCGCTTCACCAAGCGCTGGATAAAAGACGCATTGGTTGCAGAAGGTTTGCTGGAAAAAGTCTATAAAAATAACGAGCTGAATGCAGAGACTGATGCGAAAATAAAAGAGGCGATAGGAAAGCTGGAAGCCATGGATAAATATAAAGTTTAGGTTTAAGGTTCAGGGAATATTGAAGGGGAGGCTAAGTTAGTCTCCCCTTTTTATTGAGCTTTAAAACGCCTTTCACCTGCTCTACCCAATATCCAGTTTTTTCAAGCGGTAGCATAACGATCTGCAAGATAGCCCCAGCTGCTTGGCGGCGGCTGTTTTGTCCCAGTGGTTTTCTTCCACCGCAACAGAGAGCGCTTTTCTTTCTATTTTTCCCAAATGCTCTTCCAGGGATACTAAGCTCGGATCAAAATCCTGCGACTTAGCCATGTCATGCGCACCTACCGGCAGGCTCAAATCATCACACTCTATGCGGTTGCCGTCATACAGCGCCAAAGCTCTTTCCAGGATATTTTCAAGTTCACGCACATTGCCCGGAAAATGATACCGTTGTAATGCCGCTGCTGCGGCTGCCGATAAGGCTGGCTGACCCTGTTTGTCGGCAGCGGTCAGTTTGGCCAATATGTGCCCGGTAAGAAGGGGTATATCGCCAAGTCGCTCACGTAAGGGAGGGACATGAAGATCGATGACATTGATACGGTAATATAAATCCTGCCTGAAACTGCCGTCGTTCACCATAGCGTTAAGGTTTTTATGGGTGGCGCTGAGCAAACGAATATCGACCGGAATTTCCTGTTGCTCGCCAACGGGGCGAATTTTTTTTTCCTGGATGGCGCGCAACAGTTTGACTTGCAAAGACAGAGGCAAATCAGCGACTTCATCGAGAAATAAAGTGCCGCCTTCTGCAGCCTGGAACAAGCCTTTTTTGTCGCTGACAGCTCCGGTAAAACTGCCTTTTTTATGACCGAAAAACTCGCTTTCCATCAATTCCAGCGGGATGGCGCCGCAGTTAATTGCTATAAAGGCATGATCGCTACGGGAACTGTGCTGATGAATCAGCCTGGCGACCAACTCCTTACCCGAGCCTGATTCGCCGCTGATATAGACCGGTGCCTGGCTGCGGGCGAGTTTATTTATTTTTGCCCTGATCTCCCGCATGATTAATGAGTCGCCCAGCAAGGTGTGCCGGGACCGTCTTTCTTTAGTGGGACTGGCAGCGGAAAGTTTTAACGCATTGTTTACCAGCAACCTAAGTGCGGGCAAATCAACCGGCTTGGATACAAAATCGAAAGCGCCTTTTTTCATCGCCAAAATGGCCGACTCCATGTTGCCGTGTGCGGTAATAACGGCAACGGGTATCGGAACGAACAGCGTTTGTATGAAGCCGACCAGCTCCAGGCCGTTGCCGTCAGGCAGCTTCATGTCGGTCAGACAAAGATCGAAGGACTTTTGTTGCAATAATGCCTTGGCATCACCTATATTTTCGGCACCGCAAGTTTGAATATTCATCCTGTTAAGAGTGATTTCCAGCAGTTCGCGAATATCGGGTTCGTCGTCTACAATCAAGGCCAGTGGTTTTTTCATAGGTCAATTAGGGTCTGTTCCGCGTTCAACAAGCACAGTCTAAAACAGCTTCGCTTATCGTCGGTTAAATAATAGTTCAATTTTGCCTGATTTAATTCGGCTAATTCTTTGGAGATATAAAGTCCTAATCCTGTGCCGCTGGACGATGTGGTAAAAAAGGGTTCAAACAGGTGAAGTTGCTGTTCACTGCTAATGCCGGCACCATTATCGATGATGGCTATGCAGGGCGTCTGTTGTACGAAAAACACCTGTAAAATTATCGGCCCGGCCTCAGGCTTGCCATGTCTCAGGGCGTTGCGACATAAGTTGTCCATAATCTGCCTTAAATGACCGGGATCTATCAGTACACAGACCGATTCAGCCGGATATGAAAGCCTGAAAGCATCCCTGTTAACGGAATGTTCCAGCGTGAAATTTTCCAGGTAATTGTCCAGCCATGGTTTTAAATAAAGCTGCTCCCGCCTTGAATCGGTTCTTCTGGACAGCTGTAAAATATCTTCAATGATATGGTTGACGCGAATTGAATGGGTCTGGATGATTTGGGTCAAGCGCTTATCCTGAACGGATAACAGCGAGTTTTCCGCAAGTAATTGTCCGGCATGGCTGATAGCGCCTAAGGGGTTGCGTATTTCGTGGGCAATACTGGCGGTGAGTCGACCCAGCGAGGCCAGTTTGCTTTGCTGTACTTGCTGATTATAAAGCGCAATATCCTCAAGAATAATCATGTAAAAAAACTCATTACCTGTCGGCAAAGGCGTGAACCGGCTATGAACTTGGGACTGATCCGGTAGTTCGAGCAGCACAAGACCCTGTTCCGGATCAGCTAACCACGTTTGAAATGCCAGCGATAAATGGCTTGAAATATCGCTTAAATTAACCGGCAGTACCGCTAAATTTATCAGCCGTAATGCGGACTCATTGGCCATCTGAATGTTTTGCTGTTTGTTGGTGATAATGATGCCTGATTGCAGATGCTGGATTATGTACTTGTTGAGATCCTCCAGTTTCGTGATAGTTCGTTTCTGCTGATCGGCAAGCTGTAATATTTGTTCGCTACGCTTTGCGAGAATATAGGACAGCAACGCAATGGTAAAAAATGCAGCACCCAGCATGCCGGCATTGGCATAAGAGGTCGAGTCAAAACTGCGCGTGTAATCGGCAACAACTTGTTCGGTCAACACCGCCAGACTGGCTAAGGCGGCAAAAAGCATCGCACAACGGCCGCCGATTAATAACCCGCCGGCGGCGATGGAGACCGCAAGCAATACGCCCATGCCGCTGTTAATGCCGCCGGAGGCATGCATGATCAAGGTAAGTATCAGTATGTCGGTAAAAATGAGCAACTGCGCTTGTGTGGTGTAGCTTATGAGTCTCCAGACTACGCAGATACCAGAGATGATTGAGAGTATCAGGTAACTTTGGCTGCTGTAAGTGAATAAGTTACTGTCGTAAGTACCGAGTAATGAAGTATTGGTGCTACTGTAAAACAAACCGACAAACAGGCCTGCCAGGACCAGTCGATAGCCTAAAAAAACTTTCAGCAATAACCAGGCTTGTTGGGCAGGAATTCCGTAGCCTTTGGAGAATGGGCAGGGAAAGATGGTCTCATTGGAATTTGGCGGCATAGTTGTTTTTAGAATAGCGTTTTACAGGGACTTGGTTAAAATGCTCAGTAACGCCCTTAATCGTAGCATTTAGTTATCATCTGCGCGTGAAAAATACCCGCCGGACCTTACAGGAGCAATCAATGAATATTCATGAGTATCAGGCTAAACAGCTGTTTTTGCATTACGCGATACCGGTGCCTGACGGCAAACAGGCGAAAACCCCCGAAGCTGCCGAACAGGTTGCCGAGGAACTGGGCGGCGACGGTTGGGTGGTTAAGGCTCAGGTTCATGCCGGTGGTCGTGGCAAGGTCGGCGGTGTAAAGCTGGCCAAGAGCCTGGCTGAAGTGGCCGAATTTAGCCGGGACATGCTCGGAAAGCGGCTGGTAACCAAACAGACCGGCGCGGAAGGCTTACCGATTAACTCGCTGCTGATAGAAAAAACCTACCCGATCAGGCGTGAGTTATATCTGAGCATTCTGGTCGAGCGGAGCAGTGAGCGCATTATTTTTATCGCCTCCGCAGCGGGCGGCATGGATATAGAAACCGTCGCCCACGAAACGCCCGAACAGATTATCTCGGTCCCCGTCCATCCGGCCACAGGCTTGCAAGGCTATCAATGCCGGAAGGTCGCCTATGCCTTGGGGCTCAAAGGCGCGCAGATCAAAGCCTTGGGAAAAATCATGCAGGGTTTGTACGACCTGTTTCTAGCCAAGGACGCCAGCCAAATTGAAATTAATCCGCTGATAGAAACCGACAGTGGCGAACTGATAGCACTGGATGCCAAGATCAATTTCGATGATAACGCGGTAGAGGCGCATCCCGATATTCTGGCGATGAAAGACGCCGAGCAGGAAGATGAAAAAGAAAACAAGGCCCAGCAATTCGGGTTGAATTACATTACCCTGGACGGCAATATCGGCTGCATGGTCAACGGTGCCGGACTGGCTATGGCGACCATGGATCTGGTCAAACTCAAAGGCGGACAACCGGCCAATTTTCTCGATGTCGGCGGCGGCACCAGCGTTGAAAAAGTCTGCGAGGCGTTCAAGCTGATCCTGTCAGATCACAGCGTCAAGGCGGTATTGGTGAATATTTTCGGCGGCATCGTCCAGTGCGATATTATCGCGGCGGGCATTTTAGCCGCTGTCGAACAGGTTCACGTTACCCTACCTGTAGTCGTGCGCCTGGAAGGCACCAATGCCGAGCAGGGCCGTGCCTTGCTAAGCAACACCGGATTGAATCTTTATGCGGCGGATGATTTGGCGCACGCGGCTGAACAAGTCGTAGCACTTGCCCTAAAGGGTACAAGGGCGGAGGCCGCAGCATGAGCATTCTAATCGACAAAGACACCAAAGTAATTTGCCAGGGTTTTACCGGCAAACAAGGCAGTTTTCACTCCCAACAGGCGCTGGATTACGGCACCCGATTAGTCGGCGGCGTAACTCCGGAACGCGGCGGCGAGACCCATTTGGGTTTGCCGGTGTTTAACACGGTACAGGATGCAGTCAACGCTACCTGCGCCACCGCCAGCGTCATTTACGTGCCGCCTTTTTACGCCGCCGACGCGATTCTGGAAGCCGTTGATGCGGGAATTAAACTGATCGTCTGCATCACCGAAGGCATACCCATATTGCAAATGCTGCGCGTCAAGGCGGCGATGGCAGGCACCGGCGCCTTGCTGATCGGCCCCAACTGCCCCGGCATCATCACCCCAGGCGCATGCAAAATCGGCATCATGCCCGGCAAGATTCACCTGCCCGGATCCATCGGCATCGTGTCGCGCTCCGGCACCTTAACCTATGAATCGGTGCATCAAACCACCGCGCAAGGCCTGGGGCAAAGCACCTGCGTCGGCATCGGCGGCGATCCGATACACGGCATGAACTTCGTCGACGTGCTCAGTCGTTTTCAGGCCGATCCGCAAACCCAAGGCATCGTGATGGTCGGCGAAATCGGCGGCGGCGAAGAAGAAGAGGCCGCAGAATACATTAAAGCCCACGTCACCAAACCCGTGGTAGCTTATATCGCCGGACAAACCGCGCCTCCCGGCAAGCGCATGGGCCATGCCGGCGCGATTGTGACCGGCGGCAAAGGTACGGCGGAAGGCAAAGTCGCCGCGCTTAAAGCGGCGGGGATTGAAGTGGTCAGTTCGCCGACCGATATTGGCGTGGCGATGAAGCGGTGTTTGTAACCCAACCTGACATTGGTAGCTAAAGAAATGGAGAAAACATGAAAACCAAAGACCTCATAGCTGAAGCTGTTTCGTTGCCCGTCGAAGAGCGGGCCTTGGTGGTAGACTCTTTGCTTCGAAGTTTAAACACACCGGACTCTGAGATCGATACGAAATGGGCTTTAGTTGCAAAGCATCGTTTACAGCAACTGAGATCAGGCGAGATAACCGCAATTTCTGCTGCTGAGGTGTTTAAAAAAATAGAAACCAGATTTCAGCAGTGAACGTCTTATTTCACCCAGCTGCGGAATCTGAATTTAATGCAGCTATTGATTATTACGAAGAGATTGAAAAAGGTTTGGGATATGACTTTTCACTGGAGGTCTTTGGTAAGAAGATTTCCCTATGGGATTTTATATGCTGAAGAAAAAGATAAAATCTATGTTGTTGCGGTTATGCACCTTCATAGAGATCCCGAGTATTGGAAACATAGAATATAGTGACCACATGCCGGTAGTCTTTACCGTAAATGGTTAACAAATACCACCGACAACCTATAAAAATTATTTCTAAGAATGACCCTAAAAATAGCCCTGGCCCAAACCAATTTCCTGGTCGGCGATATAAACGCCAATGTTGATAACATAGTCAAAGCCGCCATTCATGCCCGCGATCAATTGGGCGCCGATATGATCGTCTTTCCTGAGCTGACGATTACCGGCTACCCGGCGGAAGACTTGTTATTGCGCACCGATTTTATTACCACCGCCAATAATGCGCTTTATCAACTGGCCGACCGCGTTACCGGTATTGCGCTGATCGTCGGTTTTCCCGAACGTGATGGCGACAAGCTCTACAACAGCGCCGCGGTGTTGCATCAGGGCGCGATACTGGCCTGTTACCGCAAACGGGCGCTGCCCAATTACGGCGTGTTTGATGAGCAGCGTTATTTTACGGCGGGCGACCAGCCGTGCGTGTTCGAGTTCAACGGACTGTTTATAGGGCTGACCATTTGCGAGGATGTCTGGAGACCCGGCATAATTGAGGACAACAAACAAGCGGGAGCCGAATTGCTGCTGACCATTAACGCCTCGCCGTTTAATTCGGGAAAAATCCATCAGCGCGAAACTATTGTTTGCAGCCAGGTTAAAGCCGCACAGATTCCGTTGGTGTATGTCAATCAGGTCGGCGGCCAGGATGAATTGATTTTCGACGGCGCATCCTTTGTCGTTGACGCACACGGAGAAATCGTCTTTCGTGCTGCGGAGTTTAAAGAGCAGGTCAGTGTGGTCGAGTTTGACGGCAGTCAACCGCTTAAAACCAGTTGCGCGCCGCTGTATGCTGAAATCTCCAGCGAATATCAGGCTCTGGTGCTGGGCATTAAAGATTATGTCAGAAAAAACGGTTTTCAGGGAGCCCTTTTGGGCCTGTCCGGCGGCATCGATTCGGCGCTGGTGCTGGCTCTGGCCGTTGACGCCTTAGGCGCGGATAAAGTCGAAGCGGTATTGCTGCCGTCACGCTATACGCAAGACATGAGCAACGAAGATGCGGTGCTGGAAGCGGAAGCTTTGGGCGTCAAATACCATATTATTCCGATAGAGCCCGCCGTGAATGCCTTTACCGGCATGTTGGCCGATATTTTTGTCGGCACGGCCAAAGACGCGACCGAGGAAAATATCCAGGCGCGTTGCCGCGGCGTGGTGTTGATGGCGCTGTCGAACAAGCAGGGCAAGCTGTTGCTGACCACCGGCAACAAGAGCGAAATGAGCGTCGGTTACGCGACCTTGTACGGCGACATGTCCGGCGGCTTTGCGCCGATCAAGGACGTACCCAAACTGCTGGTTTACCGCTTGGCGCGTTATCGCAATTCGTTATCTCAAGTGATACCGGAACGGGTCATTATCCGCCCGCCTTCTGCCGAACTCGCGCCCGATCAGGTCGATGCGGACTCCTTGCCGCCTTACGACGTGCTGGACCCGATTCTGGAACGTTATATCGAGAAGGACCAATCCGCCGATCAAATCATCGCCGCCGGATTCAGGCGCGAAGACGTAGCTCGAGCCATCAGCCTGGTAGACCGGAACGAATATAAACGCAGGCAATCCCCGCCCGGAATCAGGATTACGTCCAGGGCGTTCGGTCGCGACCGACGCTACCCGATCACTTCCGGCTATAAGGGAATTTAATGAAAATCAGATACAATAGGCGACCGACCGGTCGGTCGCCCCTACGATGATTAAGAAGGCAATACCCTTTCTCAATTCCTGTCTATTTGTAATACAATAGACAAGTTTACAACCGTTTGTTTCGATCACCAGATGTTCCTGCCGGCGGATTATAAAAACAAGGCTATAGCTGCGTTGGCTGACGATATTACCTGTTGATTTTCAATAGAAACATACTTTCTAACAACTCGCATAGCCCATAAAACATTACTGCTGCTTCAGATACATTCAAGAGTAGACAGTATTTAATAATTTAAAAAGGTCAGTTTTATGTGTTGGAGTGGTGAAGCGTCCGGTGTTTTAGCCGTCGCAGGTCTTAGTACCGCAGCTTATGTTGCAATTAAACAGGGGGAATCAAAAGAACTCTGGGTCCCGTTAACTTATTTTGCCTTAATGGAATTATTACAGGCGGCAACTTATGTCTATATCGATTTATGTGACAATCCGAATAATCAGATACTCACACTTTTGGGCTATTTACATGTCGCATTCCAGCCGTTTTTTGTCAATATGGTCGCGATGTACTTCATCCCGGAAAGCGTCAAACTAAAAATACAAACCACGGTTTATACCCTATGCGGCATCGGCACGCTGTTCATGCTGATCAAGATGTACCCTTTTGCCTGGGCGGGATCCTGCAACATCGGCATAGAAGGTTTTTGCGGGCCGAGCGTCTGTTCCACCTCCGGTTCCTGGCATATCGCCTGGCAAATGCCGTTGAACGGACTGATGTCAGACCCGGTCGGCTGGCTGTTCGGCTTTAACTGGGGTTTGCATGCGTTTACTTATATCGTCGTCGCTTTTTACCTGCCGCTTATGTACGGCTCGTGGCGTTTCGTGGGCTTCCATTATTTAATCGGCCCGTTTATTTCCGATATTACCACCACCGATCCCAACGAATATGCGGCGGTTTGGTGCTTGTTTTCCATCGCTTTATGCGTATCGGTCATTAAATCCCCGATCAGAAAACACCTGCACGTTAAAACCTGGCCTTTTTATAAAAAGTATATTGGCGATTCGCTGTAGCTTCCAAATATTACTATCTCGTTCCCACGCGCTGCGTCGCTGCCATTAAGTTAAGCGGATTAGACAAAATAATGGCTAATGTCTTAACTTAATGACAGTGACGCACTACGTCCCATATACGCGAGACGCTGGTCGCAAATCCGCTACCTCCAAACCCCGCCTACATTACTTTTTCCCTAAGCGTTTTTGTTGATTTATCCTCGAACGCAGCCATTGCAATAGGGCTACGCCGCGCTTGATAACATACGGCGCATAGTATTTTGCCCTTTGCAGCAGTAATACCAGCAGCTGAAAAAGCATCATCCCTAGTCGATACAGCGCTTGTTGCACTCGATAAAATAAGGGTCGCAGCGCCGCAACATTCAGCTCTCTATCCCTGATGTTGCCGCGCCGATGCAGCCAGCGTAGCAAGCCGCTGACATACAGAACGAACAAGCCGATACCGGCAAGAAACCAGAGCAACCGGCCGGTCGCGCCAAAAGCCTCGCCGGTGTGCAGCGGCCATATCCAGATGGTAAAAACTTCACCCTGATTAAATCCGGACGGGTCGCGCACTTCTTTAATCTGTCCGCTCCAGCGATCCACCCAGACCGTCGTATAGGGATGCCGAAGATTGATTTCATCGCCTTGCCGCAAGTTAATCCGATAAATTCCGCTGTCACCGGCGGGCGTGGTCACACGTCTGAGTTCGGCTCTCGGAAACGGGCCGCGTGCGATGAATTCCGCCGATTCCAAGGCGACCGGGTGATTGTTCGGAATCGCCGAGCTGATGATGTTTTTCCCGGTTCCGCCGTGCTCCATGCCCGATGTGCCGACCAGCGCTGCCAATATCGACGGATAACTCAGATGAAAACCGGTGAACGCCAGCAACAATAAGATCGATGCACTCAACAGTCCGATCAGACGGTGCAGGTCGAAGGCAAGCTGGATCATGCCGACATGATGACGAATCCTTAATGCCAGGGAAGGTTTGTATGCCGCCAGCCTGCCGGGAACAGTCGGGGAAAACGCTGCCCGAATGCCCCGCAGTCCCGGCCACCACAAATAAATGCCGGTACCGATAGAAACCATCAGCAATAAGCCCAAAATACCCACCGCATTCCAGCCGAAGCGATTTAGCTGTAACTGGGTATGCAAATCAAGCAGCCAAGTGCTTACTGTTTGTCCCCAGAACCGACTGGCAACGACCTCGGCGGTATACGGGTTTACCGACACCATCAGCGGCGCGTACAGCTCGAAGAACGTCTCTCTGGGTTTCTCGTACCAGACGGTAATCATGCCCCGCGGAGACCTGGGCATTTCCATAGTCCAGGAGCCGTAACGGTCGGGATGTGCCGCTCGCACGGCGCTGATGATTTTATCCAGCGATTGCCGCTTGCCCAATGGTTGCTCGATAACCAGCGTGGGGTTCAACAGCTCATCCAGTTCTTCGCGGTAAACGCTGATACTGCCGGTCAAGCCCATCAGCGCAAAAAAGAATCCGGCGATTAAGGCCAGATAAAGATGAATCTTAATCCAGGTTGCCCGGTTGAGCAGGCGTTGAATGGGCAATTGCATGGCGTTGTTTTGAGATAAAAACGATTATTATCCCATACGGAATTCTGTCGTGTTTATTTTGTCCAACCCGCCGAACGGATGTTGATTCCAGGGAATGTTATTTGCTTTTACCATGAAGGATATGAAGAATTTGCTGTATTGACTTGCTGCGTTTTCTATAGCGATTATTTTATAAAGCAAAACTTTTTAGTCCTCGCTTTAATAGCTTTACAGTAAAGTTGAGGAGAAATCCTTATTCGACAAATCGCCAAATTTTATTTACTTCATTATCTTCATGTCCTTCATGGTTATAAAAACAAGTTATAAACTGGATAAACCTAGAAAAATTATTTGATCCACGAAAAACACAAAAAGCACGAAAATATTTAAAGAGATACCCAGTTGTAGATCGTCACCCAAAGGGTGAATGACTGCGTAATACAACATACTGATTTCTTTCGTGTCTTTCGTGGACTAACTGCGGCTTTTAGGATAAAGGAACAATGAAACATTGTTGCATCAGCATCCTTTTTATCGAGATTTATATCAATGTATTAGAACAATAATGGTATTTATCTTCATGAAAGTTTAAACTTCAGCTTATTCTTTTGGAATTGAAAAGACGCCTATCGATGATCCGACTCCGTCATTCGTCGGCCCCAATACAAAAGGCCTACGACACTACAGAGCTTTATTGTTGCCCCGCCTCAGGTGATCAAAAATCCCCGAGTGGCATGACTCATGCATCTAGCCACTTGCTCACAAACCTTACCCGACTTTTACCCGGGCTTTCGATGTTGACTGTAATAATGAACATGTCCACCGTATCAATCTCTAAGAGAAAGCAGCGATGAGTTATTGGGATTCCCAGACGATGGGACTGATCTACCTGGTCTACGGTCTGGCTTTTTTCGTGCTGGGTGTGGTTGCCTGGATGCTGCCCAAGCGGAATACGACGTGGTACCACTTCGCCCCGCATTTGTCACTGCTGGCCGCATTCGGCATTCTGCACGGCATCGTGGAGTTCATTGAAATGCAGAGGCTTAGCCATTCAGCCGAGTGGTTAACTGGCTTGAGCCGTTTGTTGCTGGCCGCTTCCTATCTGTCGTTACTGGAGTTCGGTCGGCGCACCTGGGTCGTTATTTCGCGATCGACCCGGCTGTCGGCGCCTTGGGTGTACGGCATTGCGATCCTCGGGGTAGTAATGCTGTCACAATGGACAAGCGACCCCTTTATCGGTCTGGCGGTAGGAGCGCGTTGGTTTATCGGTGCCCCGGCGGCGATGCTGACCGGTCTGGCGCTGTTCGCCGTCCAGCGGAAAATAAAAACAACCGGCCGCAATGCGAACTGGCTGCGCCTCGTTGCGCTGGCATACATCTGCTACAGCGTGCTTAACCTGGTTCCGTTACAGAGCGACCCGTATCTACCCTCATGGCTACCAACGCAGGCGAGCTTCCTCGCGCTGTTTGACCTTCCGATCCAGTTGTTACGCACGCTGTGCGCAGTGGCGGCAACCTTTGGCTTGGTGTTACTGGTACGACTAGCCGGTGATAACTGCCAAGTGGACGCTACCATCTTCGAGTCGCATGAACCGATAGTCATCACCGATATCAATTCGGTCATTTTACGCATCAACAAAGCCTTTACCGCCTCCACCGGCTACACTGTCGAGGATATAGTAGGCCGTAAAATAAACCTGCTCAAATCGGGTCGCCATGACGATGCCTTTTATGCGGCGATGCGAGAAAGCATCAATCGCACTGAAACCTGGCAGGGGGAAATATGGGATCGGCGCAAGAATGGCGAAAATTTTCTCAATCGGTTAACTGTCTCTACGGTAAAAGATGCCGCCGGTGCAGTCATTTATTACGTTGGCATGTATTTTGACATCACCGATCGTCAAAAAATACAGCAATTATTACAGGACAAAGAGCAGATGTTGTCCGAAGCGCAGCGCATCGGCCATGTTGGCAGTTGGTCTATGGAGTTGGCGACCGGTAATCTTAGCTGGTCGGAAGAATTGTATCGAATTTATGGCGTTACGCCGGAGACATTCGGACACTCCGAGCAAGCATTTCTCAATTTGATTCATCCCGATGACCATGCCGCGATGAAAAGGTGGCTCAGCGACTGCCGGACCGGGAAGGAGTGGCGGGAGCTGGATTTTCGTATTATACGGCCGGACAGCAGCGTTCGTTTTATTCGTGGTAGCGGCGGATTGCAAGGCGATGAAATAAACCATCCGCTACGCATGGTCGGAATTGCGCAGGACATCACCGAGCGCAAACAAATGGAAAAAGAGCTAAAAGCCAGCGAGGCAACATTCCGTTCGATTATCGAGGTTTCCCCGGTGCCGATGGTGTTGGATGATGAGCAGTTTAATATTACCTTCCTGAATCCGGCGTTTGTAAAAACCTTTGGTTACGACTTTGATGATATCCCCACCATAGACGACTGGTGGACAAAAGCTTACCCTGATCCGGACTATCGGCAGTGGGCCAAGGATGCTTGGTACACGACACTAAAAAAATCCAAACGGAAAAAAGCCGGCTTGGCGCCTATGGAAGTCGCTATTCGCTGCAAGAACAACAGCATTAAAACGGTATTGGTGTCTGTCGCTGCCGTTCATCACGATTCTGCAAGTTTGTATTTGGTGATACTGTACGACATTACTCAGCGCAAACAAATGGAAACCAAGCTCAACGCCATTTTTAATGCGGCCGCGGAAGGCATTATCACTGTGGATATGACGGGCAATATCGTATCGGCTAATACCGCAGTAGAGACTATTTTCGGTTATAAACCGGACGAGTTGCTGGGTTGCAGTATTGATAAACTGATGCCGTCATCGCCAAGACCAATAAATGATGGCTGTTTGCCTCCTACCATGCAATCTGTAGGGCGAATTCGGGAGATTGAAGGCCTACGTAAAAACGGTTCTGCGGTGCCCCTGGATCTATCCATGGCAGAATTTTCAATCGATAGTGCGCAATATTTTACCCATATTGTCCGCGATGTGAGTTTGCGCAAATACCAGGAGCAACAAGACAAAACGCATCTTGACGAACTCGCCCATGTCACTCGCCTTGGACTGATGGGAGAAATGGCTTCGGGCATTGCTCATGAAGTCAACCAACCTTTGACGGCAATTTCCAGCTATACGCAGGTTAGTTTAAACCTTGTTAACACTGAAAATCCTGATCTGGTAAAACTCACCGAGGTCTTATCCAAAACTCAGCAACAGGCTTTAAGAGCGGGAAAAATAATTCATCGGATGCGGGAATTTGTTAAATCTCATGCTAAACATCGGTCAACCGCCGACGTTAATAGTTTGATTCATGATACTCTCGATATGTGTATTGCTGAGCTTAAACAAAGCGACATAGAGCTGACAGTTGAACTGGAACACGATCTGCCGCCTGTCTATGTCGATCATATTCAAATTGAACAGGTGCTCATAAACCTGATCCGAAACAGCATTGATGCCTTACTGAGCTTACCCGCAAAACAGCAACGTCAATTAAGCATCCACAGTCACTTGGTTCCCAACAAAGGCATACAGGTCAGGGTGAAGGATAATGGACCGGGACTTGATGAAGACCAACAACAAAAAATATCAGCGCCTTTTTACACCACCAAGACAAACGGCATGGGCATGGGACTATCCATCAGTCGCTCGCTGATCGAGGCCCATGAAGGTATGTTACATTTCAACAGCGAACCGGGGAAAGGCACGACTTTCTATTTCACATTACCCCTAGAAAAATCTGATGTGCCATGAGGGTGCTGATGCGTAACCATGTCTCATTGCTCCTTTATCCTAAAAGCCGCAGTTAGTCCACGAAAGACACGAAAGAAATCAGTATGTTGTATTACGCAGTCATTCACCCTTTGGGTGACGATCTACAACTGGGTATCTCTTTGAATATTTTCGTGCTTTTTGTGTTTTTCGTGGATCAAATAATTTTTCTAGGTTTATCCAGTTTATAACTTTTTTTATAACCATGAAGAACATGAAGGGAAGAGAATTTGGCGATTTATCGAATAAGGATTTCTGATCAACTTTACTGTAAACTCGATGTTCAAGTTTTTAAGCTTAGAAATACAGCCGGAAAACGGGTAAGCTAATCAGTGTAAACTGCCACGTATTTCAACACCATGTTGATGTACGAGCCGGCACACTTTATAAAATCGTTTGTCACTGATTTAGATGCAGCCCTGGGAAAGCTAAAGTCCAATGCCAGGCTGACGCACCTACAAAAGACTTGGCTAGGATTTTGTTTAACGGGGATGTTACTGACC